>JBICHM010000286.1:0-9209 GCA_043101835.1 Phycisphaerales bacterium
GTCGGGGAGTGTCGCGTCGAAGTCGACCCAGGAGTGTTCGCCGTCGCGCTCGAGCAGCGCCTGCGTCCAGACGTGGTAGCCGAAGACGCCGCGCCGGCCGACGAACTCCTCAGCGTAGATCAGGCCCGTCGCGACCCGGCTCGGGATGCCGGCGGCGCGCAGCATCGCCGCGAGCAGCACGGCGTGTTCAGAGCAGTCGCCTTCGCGCGTGCGGCACACTTCGCTGGCGGTCGCGAAGCCGACGCCGAGCGACTTCTCGTCGATGTACTCGTGCACGAACCGGCGCAGCGTTTCGGCGCGATCGGCGTTCGACCCACCGACGTCGCCGAGCGCTCGCTCCGTGAGCTCGACGATGGCCGGGTCCGCGGCGTCCACCGCGCCGGTGGCCTCGCGGAATCGCGGGTCGTCGGCGTCCTCGGGCCTGGCCCGGTTGCGCAGGTTGGTGCGCACCGTAACCGTCACGCCCCCTTCGATGCGCTCCGACCACTGCGCGCCGGTCTCGGGGAGCTCAGGAATGTCCGGGCCGACAAGGCGGTAGGTCGCCCTCGTGACGGCGCGCGGACTGGCGATGGGCTTGTTCGGCGTCACGAGCGTGCTGGCGACGAGCTCGACAGGCTCCGTTGGCGAGAGCGCGATCTCCTTCTCGCTGAGCAGCACGGTGAGCGAGAGGCCGCCCATGTCCGTCTCGCTGCGGATCACTTCACCGGCGTCGTTTGTGAAGACCGTGGTGACGACGCCGGGCTGCAGGTCGGAGCGCATCGTCGCCTCGAGCGCCGGCACGACTTTGCCGAACGCTTCGACATTGCGCTCGCCGACGATCGTGTACCTCGTCTCGACGGGCACGAGGCCCGCGGTCGGATCGATGCTGGTGATGGCGAACTCGGTCTGGCCTGCATCGACGAGGCTCTCGAAACGCTCCGCCGCCGCGCCCGGGGTGAGCCAGTCACCCTCGGGGAGGGGGAGCATGCGCTCTGTGGTTCGCCCGCCCTGAGTCTCGGTGAGGCGCACGCCGTCGTCGGTGAACTCGTAGAACTTCTCCGCCGGCGCGCTGGCGAGGGCCTGCACGCTGCGCATCGACACGGGGCGGTGGTCGGGCGTCTCGACGAACTCCGCGCCGAAAGCGATCGTCACCTTCGCGCTTCCGCGTCCGATCGCCATCTCCATTCGCATGCGCGAGACAGAGTTCCCGTCGACAATCGCGGAGGATTCGTGCATATGCCCGACGCGCTGCCCCTGCATGAGGAGCACGTACCAGCGGTCGGCGTCCTCGGCGGCGCGGGTCGGCGCAGCGAGGGTGAGCGCGAGCAACGCGGCGAGCAGACGGATCGTTCGGTTCGGCATCGTGCGGCTCCCGGCGGATGGCGGCGGCGGCGGGCCCCCGTGCGTAGGCTACCGCCCATGCTCGACACCCACTGCCACCTGACCTTCCCTGAATACCAGGGACGCATCCCCGGGGTGCTCGCCGAGGCCCGCGCCGTCGGTGTGACCGGCTGCATCACCATCTCGACAACCACCCAGGACTGCCTCCACGCCCTCGCGATCGCCCAGGGCCACGAGCGCGTGTGGTGCACCGCGGGCGTCCACCCGCTCTACGCCGACCGGCGCGAGCATGTGTGGGAGAACCTCCGCGCCGTCGCGCGCGAGCCCGAGTGCGTCGCCTGGGGCGAGCTCGGCCTCGACAACCACTACAGCAAACCCGAGCGCGCCGTGCAGCATGATGTGCTCGACGAGCAACTCGACTTCCTCGAGCGCTGCGCGAACGACCGCGACGATGGCCCGATCGACCTGCCGATCGTGCTGCACTGCCGCGAGGCGTACCCGGACCTGATCCCGATTCTGAAGAAGACCTCGTTCGATCCGACGCGATTCGTCTTCCACTGCTTCACCGGCACGCCGGACGACATGCGCCTGCTGCTTGACTTCGGCGCGATGGTGTCGTTCACCGGGGTCGTGACCTTCGCGAACGCGCCCGAGGTGCGCGAGGCGGCGAAGATGGCGCCGCTCGATCGGATCATGGTCGAGACGGACTCGCCCTTCCTCACGCCCGAGCCCCACCGCAAGGTGCGCCCGAACGAGCCGAAGTACGCGATGACGACCGCGCGGGCGCTCGCGGAACTCCGCGGCGAGGCGTGGGATGACTTCCACGCGGCGATCAACCGGAACACGGAGCGGTTCTTCGGGATCGAAGCGGTCGAGTGACCGGTTACGCCCCGATGTAGCGGGCGTAAATCGTCTTCGCGACGCTCTGCTCCGTCGTCCCGCTGATGATCGCCCGGCCGTTGGGGAAGACGGCGAGGCCGAGGGGTTCCCCGGCGCTGTTGCGTTCGCGCGCGAGGGCGCCGCGGAGGAGGAAGTCGTCCATCGTGAAGGCGCCGTGGGGCGCGAGGCGGGCGGCGAGGGCGTCGAGGTCGATCGTCGCGTCGCGCGACGCCGGCGCCACCTGCACGCTGTTGCGCCCGCAGAGGGTGCGCGCGACGCTGGCCTTCGCGCCGTCGAGGAACTCGAACTCCTCGTGGCCGCAGCATGGGCAGACATCGCGCCGCGCTCCGGCGAGGCTGATCGAGCGGACCTCGTTCGTCCACAGATCGATCTGCAGCAGGCGCGGCGCGATGGCGTCGGCTGCGCCGGCGAGGATCTTGATCGCCTCACCGGCTTCGATCGAGGCGATGACGGTCACCGCCGGACCGAGCACGCCGGCCGTGTCGCAGGTCGCGGCGGTCGCGGGGTCGGGCATCTGTTCGAACACGCAGCGCAGGCAGGGTGTCACGCCGGGAACGACGGTCATCGTCATGCCGCCGGTCGCCACCGCGCCGGCGTAGACGAAAGGCACGCCGAGCGAGACGGCGAGGTCGTTGCACAGGTAGCGTGTTTCGAAGTTGTCCGTGCCGTCGATGACGACGCCGACGGGCGGCGCATCGGGCAGGTCGGACGCGATCTCCTCGGCGTTGCCGGGGTGGAAGTCGTCGCAGACCGGGCGGATTCGGACTGTTGAGTTCACCGTCGCGAGGCGTCGTTGTGCCGCGATGGGTTTGGGCAGCGCATCGCGCGCATCGGCCTCGGTGTAGAGCGCCTGGCGCTGGAGATTGGTGAGCTCGACGAGGTCGCGATCGACGATGGTGATCGTGCCGACGCCCGCGCGGCAGAGGAGGTCGGCGACGGTCGAACCCAGGGCGCCGCAGCCGATGAGCAGGGCGTGGCTCGCCAGCAGCCGGCGCTGCCCGGCCTCGCCGACGCCCGGCAGGATCATCTGGCGGTGGTAGCGGTCGAGATTCGGCGGTTCGGCGGTCACGACCGGAAGGGTAGGATGGGCGCCATGCCGAAGCGCGCGTTCCCGATCCTCGCGGCCATCCTGCTCGCGGCCACCGGCTGCGCGTCGAGCCGCCCGACCTACACCGAGGCGCCGGCGCCGCCCGCGCCGGCCGAGGTGACGGTGATCATCTTCCAGCCGATCTGCACGGCGTGGCATGTGCACGCGCCGCCCGCGCCGGAGGCGTGCGCGGCGCGGTGCTGCGTGCAGGCGCGGGAGGTGAAGCCGCGGTGGTTTGAGTAGCGTCTGAGGCGTGTGCCACTGCTCGCCGCCGCCTTGGGCGGCGCAGCAGTGCCAGGCGGTTGGAGACCGAGGTGTCGGACCAAGCCCCGCGGAAGTCGATGCGACGGATGGGCAAAGTCGGTGGCCCCCGCTCGATCACATTCTCCTGCCGCCACCGACTTCCATTGCTCGGGTCGCCGAAGATTCGTGACGCCTTCGCCGAGGAGCTGGCGGCGGCGGTTGCGAGGCGCCCGCATCGACTCGCGGCCTGGGTCGCGATGCCGGAGCATGTGCATCTCGTGCTCGCGCCGCCGCCGGACACCCGGGAACTCGAGTCGTTTCTCTGGGGCCTCAAGCGTTCATTCGCTCGCAAGATTGTCTCCCGCTGGCGTTCCCTCGAGGCGCCGATACTCGGCCGGATCACCGGGCCTGACGGCAAGGTGCGATTCTGGCAGCCGGGCGGGGGATGGGATAGGGCGATCCGCGACCTCGATCGACTCCGTGGCACGATCGAATATGTCCATGCAAACCCGGTCAGGCGAGGGCTGGTGGACCGGGCGGGGAAGTGGCCGTGGTCGTCATACGGCGCGTGGCACACGGACGAGCCGCCGATCGTGCCGGTCGAGACGCAATGGTGATCGGTCGGGCAATGTGCGCCTTGTGATGTGTGCCACTGCTCGCCGCGGCTCTGGGCGGCGCAGCAGTGCGGAGCGACACTGACGCTCAGTATCGCCACCCCGAGCGTCGCGGCAGAGGAATCTGTGCGATGAGCAGAGAGGAACTGGTCTATTCCTGATCGTCGACTCGCTCAATCCGCATCTCGGCCGCGATCACGGTGAGACCATGCACGCCATGGATGTCGATGAGAGCCCACTCACGGAAGGGATGGGACTCGGGAGGTGATCCGTCGAATGTCCGCACCAGGGCCGAGCGCATTGCATCGGTCAACTGCGTGGCTTCGACGACATCAGAGATGACGTCAATCAGGCGATAGTCGAGCAAGATCACATCGCTGAAGTGCAGCGCGAGAGTGCGCGCGTTCCAGAGTTGGAGACGCACCTCTGCCACCGAGCCGTCGGACCTGAATGAAAGAAGCTCCGCGTCGGCCCAGCCCCCATGCTCTGTGACGATCGATTCCATAGTCTTCGCAATCTGACGTGGATGGAGCTACCCATGTCCAAGCCAGCACTGCTGCGCCGCCCAGAGCGGCGGCGAGCAGTGGCACACGCGATCCTTACGACTCGTACAGGTACGCACAATCCTCGAGGCGCGCCCCGTCCTTGTCGGCGACGGCGAAGTTTCGGCCGCCGTACATCGCGGCGGAGCCGTAGCGGCCCTGCTTATCGACGGCGTAGAAGACCACATAGAAGTTGGGGCGGCCCTGGTCGTCGAGGAGGCGCGGCACGCGCGTGCGCTCGGCGATCATGCGCAGCGCCTCGACGCAGGCGTCCTTCGGGTGGCGGCCGGCGCCCATGAGTGTGGTGATGGTGTGGGCGCCGCAGATCTGGATGACAGCCTCGCCGCGTCCCGTCGCGCCGGCGGAGCCCATGGCGTTGTCGGTGTAGCAGCCGGCGCCGATGATCGGCGAATCCCCGACGCGACCCGGCAGCTTCCACGAAAGGCCGCTGGTGGTCGTGCACCCGGCGAGGTCGCCCGCAGCGGTGACTGCCGAGCAGTGGATCGTGCCGTAGGTGAAGAACAGCTCGCGCAGCTCCTGATCGAGCGCATCCTCCACGCGGCTCTGCTCGCGGCGCTCCCAGTCCATGCCCTTGGGCGGGGCGGTGGGGAGGTCCCACTCGTCGCGCCCCAGCCAGTCGTCATCGTCGCTGAGGTTGGCGCGCCAGCGCAGCCACGCCTGCCGGGCCTTCTCGGTGAGGAGGTTCTCTTCCTGGAAGCCGAGCCGCTTCGCGAACTTGAGCGCGCCCTCACCGACGAGCAGCACATGGTCAGTGCGCCGCGCCACCTCGCGCGCAACCTGCGCGGGGTTCTTGATGTTCACGAGGTGGGCAACGGCGCCGGCGCGGTGCATCGGGCCGTGCATGCAGCAGGAGTCGAGCGTGACGACGCCCTCTTCGTTGGGCAGGCCGCCGAGGCCGACGGTCATGTCCTCCGGATCGTTCTCGACGATGGCGACGCCCTCGACGATGGCGTCGAGCGGGTCGGCGCCGCCGACGATCATCTCCCGCGCCCGCGCCACGGTGGCGAGCCCGTTGCCGCTGGCGATGACGACCGGGTCGATCGCGTTCCCGCCGGCGCGCGGGGCGTCCTGCACGCGCGTAGTGGTGCGCGAGGGGGCGGGCTGCGCGTGGGCGGAGCCCGCGGCCAGCCCGGCGGCGGCGCCGGCGGCGAGGGACACGAACTGGCGACGGTTGAGGGAGTCGGACATCGCGGAACTCCTTGCGGAACGGGTTGTCAGAGGCGTTCGCAGCGCGGCAACGGGCCGACGAGGGGCGTCAGGTAGCGCAGGAACGCGTCGCTGACGCCGCGCTCGGCGTCGAGGAACTCGGCGGGCATGACGCGCGTCTTCGCCGCGACATCGGTCAGCTTCACGACGCGCGTGTCACTCTCGTACGGATCATCGCGTTTGCGGATGAGGGCGATGGAGCCGTCGAAGTCGCCCCGCATCGCAACCTCCGCCGCGCAACGTCCGACGGCGCGCGCCTCGCGCTGGTCGACCGGGCTGGCGTCCGGCCAGCAGCGCTGCAGGTAGCCGAAGGTGTCGGCGCGCACGCGCGGCGGCTTGCCGCCCTTGGCGGGAAGTTCGACGCGCAGCGTGTTGGCGAGGAAGTCGCCGAGGGCGCCGGAGCCGGAGAGTTGCACGTTGCCGTGGGCGTCCTTCTCGCCGGTTCCCGAGAGCATCGCGCTGATCGCCTCGCCCTGGTCGTTGTGGATGCCCTCGCTGACGGCGATAAGACAGCGCCCGAGGCGCGCGTACACCTCGCCGACCTCCTCGACGAACTGCTCCGGGTTGAAGTCGTTCTCGGGGAGGTAGATCAGGTGGGGGCCGTCGTCTTCGCTCCGTCGCGCCAGCGCGCTCGCGGCGGTCAGGAAGCCGGCGTGGCGCCCCATCACGATGTTGATCTTGATGCCCTTGAGCGACGCGTTGTCGAGGTTGTCACCCATGAAGGCCATCGCGACGAAGCGCGCCGCCGAGGGGTACCCCGGCGTGTGGTCGTTCTCCCTCAGATCGTTGTCGATGGTCTTGGGCACATGGAAGCACCGGAGTTCGTAGCCCGCCTCGTTGGAGAGTTCGTTGACGATGCGGCAGGTGTCCGACGAATCGTTGCCGCCGATGTAGAAGAAGTACCGCACCTCGCGCTTGCGAAGGGATTCGAAGATTCGCTCGCAGTACGCGGCGTCGGGCTTATCACGCGTCGACCCCAGCGCGGCGGCGGGCGAGTTTGCGATCGTCTCTGCCCGGTCGGGGTCGAGGTCCGACAGATCGACGAACTGGTCCTCGACCATCCCGCGCACGCCGTGGCGGGCGCCCAGGATCTTGCCGATCGCGGTGTGCCCCCGGAGCGTCTCGACGACGCCGATCAGGGACTGGTTGATGACGGCGGTCGGCCCGCCGGACTGGCCGATGACGGCGTTGCCCGGGATCAGATCCCCTGCGCCCATTGCTCGCTGCTCCCTCGCTCGCATGCCTCGAGGACACCGGCGGCGTCCGTGATCGGCCATCCTACGGGCTGGCGCGTCCGGCTCAACACCGCGAAATTCTGGGACCAGTCCCGGCACGACCCCTGTAGACTGGGCGGACCATGGATGGCGCGCGAGCGGTGTGGATGTCGGTGCTTCTCATGCTGGCGACGGCCTGGCCCGCCGGCTGCGCCGCGCGCCGCGCAGGCGCGCCGCTGCCGCCCCGGATGGATGTCGCCGGTGCGTCGTATGAGGTCGCCTTCGACGCGGTGAAGGACGAGTTGCGCCGACTGGGCTTCCGCCTGGCGCGTGTGGATGCGCGCGCCGGCGTCATCACCACCGAGCCCCTCGACAGCGCGGGCTTCGCGACGCCCTGGATGCAGGTCGAGTCGTCCGGACGCCAGGAGGTGGAGGGATACCTGCACCGCCAGCGCCGGCGCGTCGAGGCCACCTTCACGAGCACACCGGAGGCCGACGACATCCGCCTCGCCGAGGGCGACCTTGCGCTGCGCATCCGCGTGCTCGAGGACCGGGTGTACCGGCACGGCGTGCAACTGCACCCGACTTCGGTCCGCCTGGTGAATGTGACCAGGGACCCGGCGCTGGAAGCGATCGGCGCGCAGCCGAGTTTCGCAGCGCCGCTGGGGGAGGATGAGCGCCTGGCGCGTCGCATCGCGGACCGCCTGCGAGTTCGGCTGGAGGGTGTCGCCGGCGTCGAGGACGGCGCGGGCGCCACGGAACGGATCGAGGCCTTGGAGGGAGCGTGACGCGTCAGACTGAGCGGGCCATCGGTGGCTCCGGAGGAGGCCGCCGATCCAGCGGTGGGTTCTGCCCAAGGGTTGTCTTTGGAGCCTGAGCCGCCGGATGTCGATACTCAATGCATGGCCCCGATAACCCCCGAATCTCGCCCGATGCGCCTTCACGAGGGGAACGGCCGGCCGGTCGGACCGGCCGGGGCGCGTGCGGCGGGCCTGCCCGGTCAGACGCGAGCAAAGGGTTTCGAGATGCAGCAGGACGCAATCACCCCCGCCGACGTCGCCCTTGCAGCGTCGCTTGCCGAACGCATCGCGGCGCTGCCGGCGATCGCCACGCACGCGTGGTGCGACGACGCCGCCGCGGCGCTGCTGCCGCTGCGCTCGGCCAGCGTCGTCTGCCTGACGATGGGCGTCGTCGATGATCAGGGACGATTCCGGCGGGTCGAAGAGGTTGGCGCCGCGAGCGACACCGTCGAGCGCGGCGCACTCGCGCCGCTGCGAGAACGGCTGAATGTTGTGCCCCGCCTCGGCTGGAGCATGGGCGACCCCGCCCGGCTCGCCGCGGGGCCGCTCTGCAGGCGCGTCGTCGACCTTGTCGATGCGCGCGAATGGGCGGAGTCTGGCCAGGGTCGGCTCTGGTCGTCCCTTGGGATCGGTGACCTGCTCGTCGCCGCCGCCCCGGTCGCTCCGGCCGCCCCGAGCCGCGTGATCATCGCCGAGATCGGCCTGCATTCGCCAGGAAGTGTCTTCAGCGCCGCCGAGGGGGCGGTGCTGGGCGCCGCGATGGGCCCGCTGGCCCGTCGCGCCAGGATGGCATTCGGCGACGACATCGCCGAGCCGGTCCGGCGCCTCACACCGCGAGAGGAGGAGGTGCTCGAGCACCTCGCCCTCGGCAAGAGCGTCAAGCAGATCGCCACCGAGTTGCGCCGCAGCCCGCACACAGTGCACGACCATGTGAAGAGCCTGCACGTGAAGCTGCACGCGTCGAGCCGCGGCGAACTGATCGCCCGCGCCCTTGGCCACCTGAAGCCCTCGCGCCGCGCCGGCGCGGATCGCGAGGCCGTCGGCGCCGAGAACGCCGGCTGAGCGCGCCGCCCTCCGGTACCCTGCGGCGTATGGCCGCTCCCTCCATCGATGATCGAACCCGGCGCATCGCGCGCCAGCACGCCGAGACCGCGCGCCTGCTGGGTGTGGATTTTCTGCCGGTGCGAGCCGCGCCCGCGCGCGTCGCCGTCGCGTCGGGCGCAGAAGCGCCCGAGGCCCGAGACAAACACGCGCGCCACGCC
>JBICHM010000287.1:0-7551 GCA_043101835.1 Phycisphaerales bacterium
CTCGTGGCGGGGCTCGCCATCTTCATGTTCGGCGGCCTGTGGTACGCGCTGCTCTTCGCCAAGGCGTGGGTGAAGGTGTACGCCTTCACCGAGGAGCAGGTGAAGCAGATGACGGTGGCGCCGGCGAAGACCTACGGCGCGCTGCTGGTGTGCGACCTGATCGTGGCGGCCGGTGTGGCGATGCTCATCAACGCCTGCGGCGTGACGGGCGCGGGCCAGGGCGCTGCGCTCGGCGGCGTCGTGGGGCTTCTCGTCGTCGCGCCACAGGTGCTGCAGACGCAGGTGGCGTCGGCCCGTCCGGTCGCCGGGTGGGTGATCGACGGTGGAAAGATGGTGCTGGGCACGGCGCTGGCGGGCGTGATTCTGGGGGCGTGGCAGTGACGCCGCGCGAAAGGAGTGTTTCGATGCGTGGGATGATGAAGCGGTGCATGGCTGCCGGACTGGCGCTCGTCGCGTGCGCGGCGGCGCACGCGGAGACAAAGCTCTTCGCGGCGATCATGACGAAGGGCCCGAACTGGGTTGACGGCAAGATCGTCACCGAGCAGGACGGGTTCGAGCAGCATCGCGCAACGCTGCGGGCGCTCGATGCGTCCGGTGCGCTGCTGCTCGCGGGGCCCTTCGCGGGCTGGGAGAGCGGGATGACGATCGTCCGCGCCGACTCGCTCGAAGCGGCCCGCGCGATGCTCGAGGCCGACGGCTTCATCGCCAGCGGCGTGCTGTCGATGGATCTCCACGAGTGGGAGGCGTCGATGGGCGCGGTGGACCCCTCGGTGGCGTTCGCGCTCGCGCAGCCGGCGCCCGACGCCATGCGCACGCTCACGCACGACGCGGTGATCAACGCGCCGGTCGCCGAGGTATGGGCGGCGTTCACGACGGGTGAGGGGTACACGGCGCTTGGCGTGCCGAAGGCGGAGGTCGATCTGCGCGTCGGCGGGTCGATTCGCTCGTCGTACAACCCGGAATCCAGCCTGAACGATGACGACACGATCGTGAACACGATCCTCGCCTACGCGCCGGAGCGCATGCTCGCGATGCGCAACACGCAGGCGCCGGCGAACTTCCCGCTCGGGCCGGCGCTCCAGAAGACCTGGAGCGTGACGACGCTCGAGCCGCTGGGCCCGGACGCGACGCGCGTGTCGATCACCGGCTACGGCTGGGGCGACGACCCCGCCTCACAGCAGGCGTACACCTATTTCAAGCAGGGCAACCAGATCGTGCTCGACACGATGAAGGCGGCGCTCGAGGGCGACACCGACGCCGAGGCGCTGGCGCCGAACGAGGTGATGGAGCGCATCGGCATGCTCGCCGGCGGCGAGTGGATCGCGGAGAAGCCGATGCCTGGCGGCGGGACCTTCCGCGTGCGCGGCGTGACGCGTTTCGCGCCCGACGGCGCGAGCCTCGTCAGCCGCGGCTGGCTGGGCACGGACGAGGGCATGTGGGAGCACGCGACCACGCAGGTGTGGCTCGATCCCGTGCTCGGCACGGTGCGCTTCCAGAACATCGACGAGAGCGGGGCGGTGGCGCGCGGCGAGATCGTCGGGCTCGACACCGACCACCTCCGCTGGGACTGGAATCTCGAGCGTCCCGATGGCAGCGCGACGCGCTATCGCGTCGAGATGCTGATCACCGGCCCGGATGCGTACACCTTCGAGCTCTTCGCCCCGACCGACGACGGCGGCTGGCAGATGGTGCAGACGACCGACAACCGGCGCGTCGACACGGCCCCCGCGGCCTTCCTGAAGATGCGCGAGGGAGACCAGGCGATGGGCGCAGCGAACATCGAGGAGTGGACCGACGGCGCCGTGCGCGTGCTCGCGCACCGGGGCGAGGGTGATGCGCGCTGGAGCGAGTTCGAGGTCACGCTGCCTGAGGCGCGCGACGCAGCGTGGGCGCGCCTGACGACCGAGAAGGGCCTGCAGTCCTTCTTCGCGCCGAAGGCGAACGTCGAGCTGCGCGAGGGTGGGACGTGGGAGCCGCTGTTCTTCCCCGACGCGGCGCCGGGCCAGCGGGGGGCGGAAGGTGTGTATATCCGCTCCATCGACGCCCCGCGCACCCTTCAGGTGCACTGGAACGCGCCGCCGCAGTTCCCCGAGGTTCGGGCGACCGGCTTCCGCGCGCACTTCGTCCTTGAGCCGATTGACCACGCGACGACGCGTGTGACGCTGCGCCTCGACGAGTTCGGCGAGGGT
Organism: Phycisphaerales bacterium; assembly: GCA_043101835.1. Lineage (GTDB taxonomy): Bacteria > Planctomycetota > Phycisphaerae > Phycisphaerales > UBA1924 > JBICHM01. Next base: position 2,190 of record JBICHM010000287.1, read on the forward strand.
GAGCAGTGGGACGGAACGTACGACTACTTCCTGCAGGCCTTCCCTGTCGTGCTCAACCGCATGCGCCGGGCGACGATCGACGGCCCGATTGACTGGGCGGCAGAGCGCTCGCGCGCCTCTCGCTGATCAACGAGACATTCCGGGACCGCCCCGCAGCTCGCTTCCGAGCCGCGGGGCGGTTTGCATTGGTGCGCCGTATGCTGCCCGCATGTCGCCCACGATCGGCAACCTGCTGGCGGTGATGCTCGGCGGCGCCATCGGCGCCGGGGCTCGGTGGGCGCTCGCGGGGTGGACGCAGCGGGCCTTCGATGCCCGCGTCGGCGGTCACTTCCCTGTCGGCACGCTCATCGTCAATGTGCTCGGGTGCCTGGCGATCGGCGCGCTGGCGGCGTGGTTCACGACGACGCCCCACGGCGAGGGCGCCGAGCGCGTCGGCCGTATCGCGCTGCCGACGGAGGAACGCCGTCACCTGCTGCTGTTCGTGGGCGTGCTGGGCGGGTTCACGACGTTCTCGTCGTTCGCGATCGATGCCCTCGCGCTCGTGGAAGTGGGGGAGCGGGGCCGGGCGCTCGCGTATGTGCTGCTGAGCAACGCGCTCGGGATCTGCGGCGCGTGGTTCGCCTACATCGGCGTCGAACGCCTGGCGCGGGCATGAGCGGGCTCGTGGATTCGATCTGGAGCGCGCTCGCTGTCGCAACGCGCGTCCGCACGCGCACGCTCGATGCGGCCACCGGCGATGCGACGGAGATCGATGGCAGAGTGAAGGTCAGCGTCGACGGTGATGCGCTCCGCTTCGAAGAGCGCTGCGTCCTCACCACCCACGAAGGCCGAACCCTCGACACGCGCAACACGATCGTCTGGACGCGGCGCGACGGCGCGATCGAGGTGTCGCACGAACGCTTCGGGCCGGCGCGGGCGGTCGCGCTCGTGCGCCTCGTGCCCGACGGCGATGCGCTCCGCAGCGCGGCGGATCACATCTGCGCCGGGGATCGCTACGCCTGCGCGGTGCGCTGCAACGACGGCGCCGTCGGGGTCGAGTGGACCATCATCGGTCCGCGGAAGCGGATACTCGTCGCGACGGTCTATTCCTGATCGTCGCCCTTGCGCAGCCGATCCAGGATGATCGGGATCGCCGGGGGCGTGAACCCGTCCTCGCCCATGATCTCGCGCTCGAGCGCGAGGCGCTTGAGCATCGAGCGGTGGTTGGCGCTGACGATGACGAAGTCGTCCACGCCCTCGAGGCGCGCCGACTCCAGCGGCACCACGCCGTCGCCGACGGAGTTGACCAGGTCGTCGGTCGCGGCGCGGATGCGCTCGCCCTGCGCTTCGCCGAGGAGCGTGCGCGTCGCGTCGGCGAGCGCGCCCGAATCCACCGGTGAGGCCTGCGCGGCGATGATGGTGATCTCGACGCCCTCGGGCAACGGTCGGCTGTTCAGGTCGGTGAGGAACTCGGAGCCGGGGGCCAGGTCGATCGCGGCCTCACCGGCGCCGTCGGTCGTGAGCGTCTCGGTCGCGACGGGGTCGCCGAAGGCGCCCATCCAGCGCACGAGCGCTTCGCGCAGCTCGCTGACCGGCTGCAGCGGCGCCCAGGGCGAGCCGTGGTTGGGTGTGCCGACCATGATGAAGCGGTCGACGTCGGGGTGCAGCGACTGATCGAACCCGGGGCGCGTGAGCGCATCGCGCGCGACGAGGCCGCCCATGGAGTGGGCGACGATGTTGAGGCGCGAGATGCCGCGTGCGCGGTGATCGGCGAGCGCTTCGTGCAGCAGTTCCGCTGAGTCAGCGACGGGCTGGTCGTTGGGGTACTCGAAGGTGGCGACCTCGAACCCGGCGTCGCGCAGCGCGGGCGTGAGGTCGTTCCAGATCGTGCCGGGCTCATCGAGCCCGTGGATGAGCAGCACGACCGGTGCGCCGTTCCGCGCGCGGGCCGGAGTGTGCGGTGTTCGCTCGAGCAACACATTGATGACGCCGAAGGCGACGGCGATGGTGAGCAGGGCGCAGCACGACAACGCCGCGGCCCTGCGGAGGCTGCGGCGTCGTCGGGTTCGTTCGGTGGTCGTCGCCATCGCTTCCTTTATAGGGAGGCGGGGCGCGGTTCGTGCGGGGTCAGGCCTTCGCCGGCTCCCGGCTCTCATTCAGCATCCGGCGGAGCACCATGTGGAGGATGCCGCCGTTGCGGTAGTAATCGACCTCCACCGGCGTATCGATGCGGCAGGTGGTGGTGAAGTTGGTCTTCTTGCCGCTCGGGTGCGTCGCGGTGACGGCGATGTCGCTGCCGGGGTCGAGGGGGTCGCCGACCTGGATGTCGAAGGTCTCCGTGCCGTCGAGGCCGAGCTCATCGCGCCCCTGGCCGTCCTTGAACTGCAGCGGCAGCACGCCCATGCCGATCAGGTTCGAGCGGTGGATGCGCTCGTATGACTTCGCGATGACGGCCTTCACGCCGAGCAGGAAGGTGCCCTTCGCCGCCCAGTCGCGGCTGGATCCCATGCCGTAATCGACGCCGGCGAGCACCACCAGCGGCGTGCCCGCCTTCTTGTAGTTGAGCGACGCCTCGTAGATGGACTTGATCTGCCCGTCGGTGAAGTCGGTCGTCCAGCCGCCTTCCTTGCCGCCGGCGAGGAGGTTGCGGACGCGCACGTTGGCGAAGGTGCCGCGCGTCATGACGCGGTCGTTGCCGCGGCGCGAGCCATAGGAGTTGAACCCGCTGACTGGCACGCCCTGCTCCTGCAGGTACCTGCCGGCGGGGCTGTCGGTGGCGATGGCGCCGGCGGGGGAGATGTGGTCGGTTGTGACCGAGTCATCGACGCTCACGAGGCAGCGCGCGCCGGTGATCGGCGCGATGTCGCCCGGCGTCTCGGGCATGTCCTGGAAGAAGGGTGGCTCCTGGATGTAGGTGGAGTCGTCCTTCCAGTCGTACGCCTCGCCGCCGGAGACGGGCACCTTGTTCCAGGTCTCGTTGCCGTCGTAGACCTTGCCGTACTGCCTGGCGAACTGGTCGGGGCCGATGCACGCCTGGCGCGTCTCGAGCACCTCCTGGTGGCTGGGCCAGATGTCCTTGAGGTAGACGGGCTCGCCGTTCAGATCTTCGCCGAGCGGGTCGGTGGCCAGGTCGATGTCCACCGTGCCGGCGATCGCGTAGGCGACGACCAGCGGGGGGCTGGCGAGGTAGTTCGCCGTCACGTGCGGGTTGATGCGCCCCTCGAAGTTGCGATTGCCCGAGAGCACGCTCGCGGCGACGAGATCCTTGCGCTTGATGCCGTCGACGATCGGGTCGGGCAGCGGGCCGCTGTTGCCGATGCAGGTGGTGCAGCCGTAACCGACGATGTGGAAGCCGAGGGCCTCGAGGTGCTCGGTGAGACCTGCCTTGTCGTAGTAATCGGTGACGACCTTGCTGCCCGGCGCGGTGCTGGTCTTCACCCAGGGCTTGGCGCGGAGTCCCTTCTCGTTGGCCTTCTTCGCCAGCAGGCCCGCGGCGATCATCACATCCGGGTTGCTCGTGTTCGTGCACGAGGTGATCGCGGCGATGACGACATCGCCGTGGTGCAGGCTGAAGGTGCGGTCGTTCATGCTGACCATCGCGCCGTCATCGCTGCACTGCTCGGGGCTGTTGTCGGGCGCCGGGCGGCCACCCTCGTTCGCCCACCGGTCGACGCGCACGCACTCGCTGGGGATGGTCTTCTTGAAGGTGTCGACGAGGTCCTTGTGCCACTGCGCCTGCATGCTGTTGAGCACAATGCGGTCCTGCGGGCGCTTCGGGCCGGCGAGGGAGGGCTGCACGGTGGCCAGGTCGAGTTCGAGGGCTTCGGTGAACTCCGGTTCGGGCGCATCGGGCGTCCACCACAGGCCGTTCGCCTTGCAGTAGGTCTCGACGAGCTCGATGGTCGCCTCGTCGCGGTTGGTCAGGCGCAGGTAGTCGATGGTCTTGGCGTCCACCGGGAAGAAGCCGATGGTCGCGCCGTACTCGGGCGCCATGTTGCTGAGCGTGGCGCGGTCGGGGACCGACAGCGTGCCGACGGCCGGGCCGAAGAACTCGACGAACTTCCCGACGACGCCTTTGGCGCGGAGCATCTGCGTGACGGTGAGGACGAGATCGGTGGCGGTCGCGCCCTCGGGGAGCGCGCCCTTCATGCGGAAGCCGACGACCTCGGGGGTGAGCATGTAGATCGGCTGGCCGAGCATGCACGCCTCGGCCTCGATGCCGCCGACGCCCCAACCGACGACGCCCAGGCCGTTGATCATCGTCGTGTGGCTGTCGGTGCCGACGAGGCTGTCGGGGAAGGCGACGGGCTTGCCGTCGTCGCCCGGCTGGGTGAGCACGCCCTTGGCGAGGTACTCGAGGTTCACCTGATGCACGATGCCGGTGGCCGGGGGCACCACGCTGAAGTTGTCGAAGGCCTGCTGGCCCCACTTCAGGAACTCGTAGCGCTCGTTGTTGCGCTCGAACTCCTTCTCGGCGTTGATCGTCAGCGCGGTGGGGGAGGCGTAGGCGTCCACCTGCACGGAGTGGTCGATGACCAGGTCGCAGGGGACGAGCGGGTTGACCTTCGCGGGGTCGCCGCCCATGCGCACCATCGTCGCGCGCATGGCGGCGAGATCGACCACGGCCGGCACGCCGGTGAAGTCCTGCAGCACCACGCGTCCGGGCATGAATGGCAGCTCGGTGCGCGCGGGCGACTTCGCGTTCCACGCGGCGAGGCCCGCGACATCGTCGTTGGTCACGACGAAGCCGTCCACGTTCCGCAGCATGGCCTCGAGCAGCACCTTGATCGAGTAGGGGAGCCGATCGACATGGCCGATCTTCTCCGCCTTCAGGGCGTCGAGGGCGTAGTAGGTGTATTCGCCCGACGAGGTCTTCAGCGTCCGGCGGCTGTTGAAGGGGTTGCGCGTGGCCATGGGTCGTCTCCTTGCGTTGGGACGATACAGCCTAGGCGCGGGGCATCATTTGCCAAATAGATCGGAGTGACGAGTTGGATTGATATTGTTGATAGGCACGGAGGCGGCAGACCTCGAGACCCGAGACCTGATGGGGTGGGGCGCCCTCCCCCATGCAAGGGGGGAGGTGTCGGCGCAGCCGACGGAGGGGGCTTCCCTCTCTCCCGCTTCTCCATCGCTCGCAGCGCGGCGATTCTGCGGATCGAAATCCGTCGCAAGGCCGACCATGCGCCGCGCAAGGAGGCCGGGAGGAGACGGAGCCCCCTCCGTCCGCTCCGCGGACACCTCCCCCGCTGCACGGGGGAGGACGCATCACGGCATCTGCCAGTCCACGCCCGCGTTGGCGTCTTCGCTGATGATCTCGAAGAACTGGTCCATCGTGACGAGCATCACGTAGTTGTCGCCGAAGGCGACGTTGGTCCGGCCTTCC
>JBICHM010000288.1:0-6393 GCA_043101835.1 Phycisphaerales bacterium
CTCCTTCAAGTTCCTGCCCGATGGTCATCGCCTCTCCGGCGACAACAGCACTTGGGTTGGCCGCGGCTGGCTGTACGCCACCGACGACAATGGCGATCGCATCGGCAACACGCCGCAGGACTGGCTCTTCACGGGCGAGGCGGTTCCGCTTCCCAGCGGCGCCGCGCTCGGCCTCGCCGGCCTCGCTGGTCTTGGCATCCGTCGCCGGCGCTGAATCGCGCTGGATTGTCTGACAGGTCACGGCCGCCTCGCGATCGCGCGGGGCGGCCGTTTTCGTTGCGCGATCAGGCGCCGTACTGCTGCGCGTAGTAATCCTGGTAGGCGCCGCTCTTTACGCGCCGCCACCAGGTCTCGTTCTCGCGATACCAGGCGACGGTGTCTTCGAGGGCCCCGGGCCAGGCGCTGCGCGTCGGCTTCCACCCGAGGGTGTTCTGGAGCTTGGAGGAGTCGATTGCGTATCGCCGGTCGTGCCCGGGGCGGTCCTTCACGCGCGTGATGAATGATTCGTCCTTGCCGAGGATGTCGAGGATCGCCTTGGTGAGTTCGAGGTTGGAGCGCTCGTTGTCGCCGCCGACGTTGTAGACCTCGCCGGGCTCGCCCTTTTCGAGGACGGCGAGGATCGCCTCGCAGTGATCCTCGACGTGCAGCCAGTCGCGCACGTTGAGTCCGTCGCCGTAGAGGGGCACGGGCTTGTCCTCAATCAGGTTGGTCACGAACAGCGGGATCACCTTCTCGGGAAACTGGTAGGGCCCGAAGTTGTTGCTGCAGCGCGTGGTCATCGCCGGGAAGCCGAAGGTGTGGAAGGCGGCGCGCACGAGCATGTCGCTGGCCGCCTTGCTCGCGGCGTAGGGGCTGTTTGCCGCGAGCGGCGTCTCCTCGGTGAACTTCAGCTCTGGCTGATCCAGCGGCAGGCTGCCGTAGACCTCATCGGTGGAGACGTGCACGAATCGGCCGACGCCCGCCTCGCGCGCGGCGTCGAGGAGCACCTGCGTCCCCAGCACGTTGCTGCGGATGAATGGCGTGGAGTCGATGATCGAGCGATCGACATGGCTCTCCGCGGCGAAGTGGACCACGGCGTCGGCCTTGCCCAACTGCTCGCGCATCAGGTCACGATCGCAGATGTCGCCCTTCACGAAGGTGTAGCGCGGGTCGTCTTCAAGACCGGCGAGGTTCTCGAGGTTGCCCGAGTAAGTCAGGGCGTCGAGGTTGGTCAGGTGGATGTCGTCGCGCTCGCGCAGGACGAGTCGGACGAAGTTGGCGCCGATGAAGCCGGCGCCGCCGGTGACGAGAATACGGGTGGGCATGATCTGCTCGAAAGGGGGCTGCGGGTGTCGCTGTTCAGACGGCGCCGGACGCGCCGGGGTTCGGGGGGGCGTCCAGTTCCTGCCTGATTGTCGTCAGAACGGGCGTCAGCGCTTCGCGCCAATGCGGGATCGGTCCGATCAGGGCCTCGGTCGGGGCCAGGTCCAGCACGCTGTAGGCCGGGCGAGGCGCGGGGCGCGGAAACTCGGCCGTCGTGCAGGGCGCAACCGTGCAGGCCGGGTTTACAGCGCGGGCGATCTCGCCGGCGAGCCCGAACCAGGTGCACTCGCCGCCGTCGCAGGCGTGGAAGGTCCCTCGAGCGCCGGCGTCGAGCAGCCGGCGGGTGATCGAAATGAGCGTCAGCGTGCTCGTCGGGCGGCCGCGCTGGTCATCGACGACGCGGAGCGAATCGCGCTCTTGCGCGAGGCGTGCGATGGTGCGGACGAAGTTCTTTCCGTGGGCGGCGTAGAGCCACGCCGTGCGGAGGAGCAGGAACTCGGCGCCGCCGGCTTCGAGCAGCTCCTCGCCCACGGCCTTGCTGCGTCCGTATGCGCCTAACGGGTCGCGTGGGGCGTCGACCGGGTACGGGGCGGTGGCGCGTCCGTTGAAGACGTAATCGGTGCTGTAGTGCACGAGCGTGGCGCCGACGTCCCGGCAGCGGGCCGCGAGTCGACCCACCGCGTGCCCGTTGATGGCGGTGGCGAGCTCCTCATTCGCCTCGGCGCCGTCCACATCGGTGTACGCAGCGCAGTTGATGACGAGTTCGGCGGACTCGGGGATGCCCGAGCGCATCGACGCATCGCTGGTGATGTCGATATCCGGCAGGTCGAGGGCGACGGCGCGTCCGGCGTCGAGGTCCGGCGCGAGCGTTCGCGCCCAGTCGGCGCCGAGCATGCCGGCGCTGCCGAGCAGGATGGTGACGGGAACGGGCATCGGTGCGCGAGCGTAGAGAGGGGGGGTAGGGGGTGCAAGAGCCGCCTGGGCCGGGACGGGGCGACATTCGGCAAACCGCCGGATGGCGGGCTGCCTGGGCAGAATCCGCAGGTAGACTGGCGGCCGCTGATTCGATGTGATCACCGTGGGGAGGTTCTTGATGCGTACGGATGGATCGATCGTTGTTGGCGCTGTGGCGGCGCTGTTCCTGACCGGCGGCGCCCTGGCCCAGGACGCCGGGCAGCTGACCCCCGATGACGCGGCGCGCGTGCATCCCGCCAAGCCTGCCTACTCGCCGTACGCGAACCGGAGCTATCCGACGCGTCCGTACTTCGGCGACACGCACCTGCACACCTCCTTCTCGATGGACGCGGGCGCGTTCGGAGCGCGACTGACGCCGCGCGACGCCTACCGCTTTGCGCGGGGCGAGCAGGTGACGGCGTCGAGCAACCAGCCGGTGAAGCTGTCGCGCCCGCTCGACTTCCTGGTCGTCGCGGACCACTCCGACAACATGGGCTTCTTCCCCGACCTCTTCGCCGGCAAGCCGAACATGCTCGCCGATCCGACGGGGAAGAAGTGGTACGACATGATCCAGCAGGGCAAGGGTGCGGCGGCGGCGATCGAGATCATCGTCGCCTTCTCGCACGGCACATTCCCCAAGGACCTGATGTACCTACCCGGATCGAAAGGATACGAGGGCGCGTGGGAGGAGACGATCGACGCCGCGGAGGCGTACAACGAGCCGGGCGTCTTCACGGCGTTCATCGGTTACGAGTGGACGAGCAACACGAACGGCAACAACCTGCACCGGAACGTGATCTTCCGCGACAACGGTGACAAGGCGAAGCAGGTCCTCCCGTTCACGGTGTACCCGCCGCAGGGCAGCGACAACCCCGTGCACCTGTGGGAGTGGATGCAGGCGTACGAGGACAAGACCGGCGGTGATGTGCTGGCGATTGCGCACAACGGCAACCTCTCGAACGGCCTGATGTTCCCCTCGGTCGAGGCGTTCGGGCAGCCGCTCGACCGCGAGTACGCTGAGACGCGCATGAAGTGGGAGCGTCTGTACGAGGCGACGCAGACCAAGGGCGACGGCGAGGCGCACCCCGCGCTCTCGCCGAACGATGAGTTCGCCGACTTCGAGACCTGGGACAAGGGCAACCTCGACGGTTCGGTGGCCAAGAAGCCCGAGATGCTGCAGCACGAGTACGCGCGGTCGGGGCTGAAGATCGGCCTCCAACTCGAGGAGCGCCTCGGCGCCAACCCGTACAAGTTCGGCATGGTCGGCAGCAGCGATGCGCACACCGGGCTCGCGGCGATGCGTGAAGAGAACTTCTTCGGCAAGGTGACGCCCGGCGAGCCGACGCCCGAGCGCCTGACGGCCGTCTTCATGAACAACGCCGACACCGGCGTGAAGATCATGGACTGGGAGGTTTCGGCCGCCGGCTACGCCGCGGTCTGGGCGACGGACAACACGCGCGAGGCGCTCTTCGACGCGATGGAGCGGCGCGAGACCTACGCGACCACCGGCACGCGCATGATCGTCCGCTTCTTCGGCGGCTGGGAGTTCACGGCCGAAGACGCCAACAACCGGCTCCCCGCGCACGTCGGCTACACCAAGGGCGTGCCGATGGGGGCCGACCTGCACGCGCGGCCGTCGGGCGCATCGCCGACCTTCCTAGTCGCGGCGCTAAAGGATCCGATCGGCGCCAACCTCGACCGCATCCAGATCGTCAAGGGCTGGCTCGACTCCGGCGGCGAGGTGCACGAGCGCGTGTACGACGTCGTGTGGGGCGACGCCGACGAGCGCCGGCCCGGGGCCGACGGCAGGATCCCGCCGGTGGGGGACACGGTGGATGTCGCGAACGCCACCTGGACGAACACCATCGGCGATCCCGAACTGATCACGGTGTGGACGGACCCTGACTTCGATCCGTCGCAGCGGGCGTTCTACTACGCGCGCGTGCTGGAGATCCCGACGCCGCGCTGGACGGCGTACGACGCGGCGCGCTTCGGCATCGATGCGCTGCCGGGCACGGAGATGAAGCTGCAGGAGCGGGCGTACACGAGCCCGATCTGGTACACGCCCTGAGCCCGATGCTCCGACGCCTGGCAGCAGATCCGTTGGCGCACTTTCTCGTGCTGGGCGGCGCGCTGTTCGTCGTGTTCGCCCTCGTTGGCGCGCGCGAGGATGCGCCTCGCGAGGGCGTGATCGTCGTCACGCCCGGCAAGGTGGAGCAGCTCGGCTCGATCTTCGCGCGCGCCTGGCAGCGTCCGCCCACCGAGGCGGAGCTCGACGCGCTCGTCGCCGACTGGGTGCGCGAAGAGGCGGCGGTGCGCGAGGCGTTCCGGCTGGGGCTCGATCGCGACGACACGGTCATCCGCCGGCGTCTGCGTCAGAAGTTCGAGTTCATGGCGTCGGATGTCGCGGCCCTGGCGTCGCCGACGGACGAGCAACTCCGCGCGCACCTCGAGGCGAACGCCGAGGCGTACCGCGTGGATCCTCGTCTCTCCTTCCGGCAGGTCTTCCTGAGCGCCGACCGGGGCGAGGGCGTGCCGGTCGCCGCGGACACCCTGCTCGTCGCCCTGCGGTCGGACCCCGCGGCCGATGCGAGCGAGCTGGGCGACCGCACGATGCTCGAGCACGCCCACACCGACCGCTCGACGCGCGAGATCGCGGCCGTGTTCGGCCCTGCGTTTGCATCGGCGGTGGTGGATCTTCCACCGGGCCGATGGGCCGGGCCGATTGAATCGGGATACGGGTGGCACCTGGTGATCGTCGATGCGCGCGAGGGCGGGCGGGCGCCGACACTCGAAGAGGTCCGGAACGCCGTCGAGCGCGATGTCGGCGCGATGCGCCGTGCCGATGCGCTCGAGGCGCTCTACGCCGGGCTGCTCGATCGGTACGAGGTGGTCTTCGAGGGCGAGGGCGACGCGCCGTGATGCGCCGGCGCACCTGGCTGTTCGCGCTGCTCCTCCTGTCCTTCGCCTCCGGCGCGCGCGCCCACGAGGTGCGCCCGGCGTACCTCGAACTGACGCAGACCGACGCCACGACCTTCGACCTCGTGTGGAAGGTACCCGCGCGAGGCGATCTGCGCCTCGGGCTGTATGTGCGGCTGCCGGCCTCCTGCGACATCGTCGCCGAGCCACGCGGGATGTTCGTCGAGGGCGTCTACCTCGAACGATCGACGATCCGGCATCCGGCGGGGCTTGTGGGTGAGACGCTGGCGATCGACGGGCTCAGTTCGACCATGACCGATGTGCTGGTGCGCATCGAGCGATTGGACGGCGCCGCGCAGGTGGCGCGCCTGCTGCCGGCGTCGCCATCGCTCGTGGTCGAGGCGTCGCCGAGCGCGTGGGAGGTGTCGCGGACATACTTCGCGCTGGGCGTCGAGCACATCCTCGGCGGCGTGGACCACCTGCTCTTCGTGCTCGGGCTGCTCTTTCTCGTGCGCGACCGGTGGATGCTGGTCAAGACGATCACCTCGTTCACGGTTGCGCACAGCGTGACGCTGGCGATCGCGACGCTCGGCTATGCGCACGCGCCCGGCGACCTGCTCAATGCGCTCATCGCGATGAGCATCCTCTTCCTCGGGCCGGAGATCGTCCGCGCACACCGCGGCGAGACGAGCGTCGCAATTCGGCATCCCTGGATCGTCGCGTTCGCCTTCGGCCTGCTCCACGGCTTCGGCTTCGCGACGGGGCTGCAGGAGCTGGGGCTGCCCCAGGGCGACATTCCGCTCGCGCTTCTCGCGTTCAACCTGGGCGTAGAGGCGGGGCAGCTCGGTTTCGTGGCCGCGCTGCTCGCCGTCGGCGCATCGCTCGCGACGATCGGCCTGAGCAGCGCGGGCGCCATGCGGTTGGCCGGCGCCTACGCGATCGGCTCGCTCGGGGTCTTCTGGACGATCGACCGGATCGCAGTGGGGCTCGGCCTCGGAGGGGCATGACCATGGTGCAGATGGGTCAATACGGACGCTGGCGGCGCGTGACGATCGCAAGCGGGGCGGCGTTGGTGGCGATGGCGATCGCCGAACCGGCGCTGGCGCACGAAGTGACGGGGTCCGCCGCGGGCCTGGCGAGCGGGCTGCTGCACCCGGTGTCGGGCGCAGATCACATCGCGGCGATGGTGGCGGTCGGGCTGTGGGGGGCGCAACTTGG
>JBICHM010000289.1:0-16047 GCA_043101835.1 Phycisphaerales bacterium
CGTGTGCTCTTCCGATCTGGGGCGGGTCCGGAGGCAGAAGCATGCGCCGCACCACCCGCATCCGCAGCGCCGCCGCACTCGGCGCGATGGTCGCCATGTGCACGATGTTTACCGGGGCGGAGCGCGCAAGCGCCCAGAACGCCCTCGGCGACGGGCGGGCGCTCGACGCCAACTCGCGCGTCGGCGCCAACGGTCGCAACGCGCAGGGGCGCCGCCTTTCCAGCGAGCTCGCCTTTCGCAACGCCATCGTCACCGGCAACGCGCCGGGCGGCCTCGATTTCCGCGGCGACGTCGGCTACACCTCGCCCTTCGACTTCCGCGGCCGCCTCGGTTCCGACGACCTGTTTTCCTTCCGGCGCGACTCGTACTTCTCCGGTCTCGGCGGCTCGAGCGGCGGTCAGGGGCTCCGCGGCGTCGACGCCCTGCAGTTCCAGCTGGGCATGAGCCTCGCCGGGTCCTTCGACAACACCGGCCCCACCCCGATCGTCACGCGCACCGGCGCGCCAAGCCCCGGCCGCATCGACCCGAACATCGTCTCGCTCGATGCGGGCGCGGCGGACCTGTACGACCCGCTCCGCTCGCGCCCCGGCGCGCTCCGCGCCACCAGCGAGTTCGTCGTCGGCGATGCGCTCTCGCCGAAGCTGCTCGGATCCGGCGACGCGACCGACGGCACAAGGCGCTTCACGCTCGCCTCGCCGCTGCGATCGGTGAGCCAGGACCGCTCGCCCTCCGGCGTGGCCGATCCCTTCGGCGCGCTGCCGCAGCGCGAGGGCGACGACGAGGCGCGCCCCGGCGAGCAGGACAACCGCGTATCCGGTCGCATCGAGCCGCGCAAGGCGTCGCAACAGGTCGTGCTCGACGCCCTCCGCGCCCGTGAGGACGCCCGGCAGGCCGACGAAGAGGCCGCCGGCGAAGCAGCAGAGGACGGCGGTGCGCAGCCATTCGAGACGCTCGAAGACCGCCTCGAGCGCCTCCGGGACGAACTCGATGCGGCGCCCGCCGAGGGCGGCGCCGGTGAAGGCGAAGCGACCGAGACGGCCGCCGAGCGCGTGCGCCGACTCACGCGCGAAGCGCTCGAGGGCAAGGAGACCACCGTCCGCAACCTCGCACCGGCCGAGACCGAGGAACGCGACTTCTTCGCCGAGCACATGGAGCGCGGCCAGGCGCTGCTCGCCGAAGACCGCTGGTTCGAAGCCGAGGAGCGCTTCACAAGCGCGCTGCTGCTCAATGAGCGCGATGTCTTCGCCCACGCCGGGCGCATCCACGCGCAGCTGGGCGCCGGCCTCTTCCGCTCCGCCGCGGAGAATCTCAAGCAGCTCATCCGGCGCCACCCGGAGATGCTGGCCGTGCGATTCGACGAGTCGCTCCTGCCACGCGCCGATCGGCTCGAACGGATCACCGGCGAACTGATGAACCGCATGGCGGGCGACACCGAGTTCGCGCGTGACTGCGCGCTGCTCTCGGCGTATCTCGGCCGGCAGTACGACAATGAAGACATGATGCGCAACGCCTTCGAGGCGGTGGACCGCATCGCGAATCGACTCGGCGAACCCGACCCCGTCTTCGGCGCGGCGCGAGCCGCGTGGCTGGACGGCTGACGCCCCAGCCCCACCCCGGGGTCCATGACGCCGCACCCGACCTCCATCACCGAGTTCCTCACCGACGGCTCGCTCGCCGGGCTGTGTGACGCCGCGGGCCGCCTTCTGGGCGCCGATGTCGTGCTGCGCGACGGCGAGGGGCGCCTCATCACCGCCAGCGGCGGGCGCGCGGGGGGCGATGGCCCGCTGCGCGTCGCCGTGGTCGAAACGCTCGCGCCCGCGCGATTCCACGCGCCGATCAGCGCCGGCGGGCAGGAAATCGGCTCGCTCGCGCTCGCCCCGCCCGGCCTCGACGGGGAGGACGAGGCCCACGCCGAGCGTCTCCTGCAGATGGTCGCCGCGATCGTCGGCGAGGTCTGCGAGCTCTCGCTCTCACTCTCGGCGCGCATCGAAGAGCTCGACGTCATTCACCGGCTCACTCGCCTGCTCGCCGGCGATCGCGACATCGACGAGATTCTCCAGGAGGGGCTCCGCCTGGCCTCATCACTCCTCGACGCCGATGCGGGCACCATCCGCGTGCTCGAAGAGGGCGCCACGGTGCTGCGCCTCCGCGCGCACCTCGGGCTGAGCCAGCGATACCTCGCCGCCGCCGCGAGCCTGCCGGCGCAGGAAGCCGTCGCGCGCGCCGCGCTCGACGGCGAAGCGGTCGCGATCGAGGACCTCGGCGCCGACGAGCGCATCCTCCGGGGCGACGCGGTGCGTGAAGAGGGGCTCCGCAGCATGCTGTCGGCGGGCCTGGTCTTCCACGGCGAGCCGATGGGCGTGCTCCGCCTCTACACGCACACCGCGCGGCGCTTCACGCGCGCCGAGCAGGCCATCGTCTCTTCGATCGGGCGCCAGATCGCCACCGCCGTCGCGACGGCGCGCCTTCTCGAGGCGGAGGTCGAAGCCAAGAGCGTGCGCCGTCAGCTGGAGATGGCCGCCGCGGTGCAGCGCCGCATGCTGCCGAACGCCATGCCGAAGATGTCCCCCTTCGACATCGGCGCAGAGTACGAGAGCAGCCTCGATCTCTCCGGCGACTTCTACGACGTCTTCCGCCTCGGGCGCCGCCTCGCCTTTGTCGTCGGCGATGTGGCCGGGAAGGGCATCCCCGCGGCGATGCTGATGTCGAGCGTGCGCGCCAGCCTGCGCGCCTTTGCGCGCAATGAGCGCGAGTCGGGCGATGTCGCGGAGATTCTTGCGCGCACGAATCGCGCCCTCTGTCGCGACAGCCTGCCCAACGAGTTAGCGACGATCTTCCTCGGCCTGCTCGACCCCGAATCTCTCGAACTCACCTACTGCAGCGCCGGACACGAACCCACGCTCCTGCTCCGCCCCGGCGCCGACGACATCGCGCCAAGGATCGAGACCCTCGACGCCGGCGGCCTCATCGCCGGCGTGCTGAAGGACGCCGAGTACACCGCAGGGCGCATCTCGCTGCAGCCGGGCGACACCATCATCGCCAGCACCGACGGCCTCAGCGAGGCCATGAACTTCGAGCAGCGCCCCTTCGGGCGCCAGTGCGTGCGCTACAGCGCGCTGGACATCCTCAACGGCGAACCCGACGCCAGCGCGCGCCGGATCGCGACGCACCTCCTCTGGGAGATGCGTCGCTACACCGGCCTCTCAGCAAAGAGCGACGACGCGACGATCGTTGTCGTGCGCGTCGGCGAGCGCCCGGGGGAGTGAGTCAGCGCCGGCGGCGCGTCACTATCGCCCCGAGCGTCAGCAGCATGGCCGACGCCCCGCCCGGCGACGGAACGCCGATCGCGATGTCGCCGAGCTCAATCGCGCCGCCGGTGCGCGTCTGCCCGAGCACGCCGTCGGCGTCGAAGTAGGTCAGACGCCCGACGGTTCCCTCGAAGTGCGGCGAGTAAATCAGGCCAAGGTCCCACACCGGGTCGAACGCCGCTGCCTGCATCCCGAGCACCGTGAACTGCCCGTAGAACACATAGGAGAACCGATTGTCGAACCCAGCGGGGATGACGATGTCGCCGTTGTCGTCCGCGCTGCCGGGTGCGCGCGCTACGCTCTCGGTCATCGAGATGCCCGGGTTCGCGAACCATCCGCTCCCGTTGCCGTAGATCGGATCGTCCAGCCCGGTCGCCGAGAAGTGGAACGATGGATCCGTCCAGGTCGCCGTCGGCGCGAACAGATTGCCCGCGCTCACATACGAATCCCATCGAAGCGTCGACGATGTGAGCGCTGCGGTGCGATCCGGCGCCACGTCGCCGCCCGCCGCGTCCTGATAGAGCAGGCCCTGCTTCGCGTCCATGTTCACATCAAACGCGTTGAGCATGCGTTCACCGGACGAGTTGAACGAATAGAAGAGCCGGAAGACGGACGCCTGCTGCCCAAGCGCCGCAGTCGCCTGGGCGTTCCACGCCGCATCCGTCACGAGGGCGCCGCCGACCCAGTCGGCGCACGCAACCGACGCGCATGACAGCGCGCCCACGACCACGAAACCTGTGCGATGCATGATGACCTCCTTGGGGGCGATAACCGCCCATCCCTATGCGAGGTCAACGTACAGCGCGCACCTGCGCCCCACAAAACAAATTGCACAACACAGATCGGCTTTCTTGTTCACATTCCGGTCGGTTGCGAAAAGATGCCGAACGGCGTCACCCCTCGTTGCTCTCCCGCAGCTTCGCCAGCACGCTGTAGTCCTCGAGGGTCGTGGTGTCGCCCACGGCTTCCTTCCCGCTGGCGATGTCGCGCAGCAGGCGGCGCATGATCTTGCCCGATCGCGTCTTGGGGAGCGCCTGGGTGAAGCGGATCTGGTCCGGCTTGGCGTGGGCGCCGATCTCCACGCCCACGTGCTCGCGCAGGGCCTTGCGCAGGTCGTCGCTCGCCTCGGCGCCCTTGCCGAGCGTCACGAAGGCCGCGATGCCAGTGCCCTTGATCTCGTGGGGCACACCGACGACGGCGGACTCCACGACTGCCTCGTGGCTCACCAGCGCGCTCTCGATCTCCATCGTCCCGAGGCGGTGCCCGCTGACGTTGATGACGTCATCGACGCGCCCCATGATCCAGAAGTACCCGTGCTCATCACGCCGCGCGCCGTCGCCCGGGAAGTAGTACGGCGCCCCATCCGGACCCTTCACGCGCGAGTAGTAGGTCTCAATGAACCGCTCGCGATCGCCCAGGATCCCGCGCAGCATGCCGGGCCACGGGCGGCGCACCGCCAGCAGCCCGCCGGTGTTCGCCGGCTGCTCGTTGCCCTGCTCATCGACGATCGCGGCGTCAACCCCTGGGAACGGCAGCGTGCACGACCCCGGCTTCGTGGGCGTCGCCGCCGGCAGCGGAGTGAGCATGTGCCCGCCCGTCTCGGTCTGCCACCATGTGTCCACGATCGGGCACTTCTCGCGCCCGATCACGCGGTGGTACCACATCCACGCCTCGGGGTTGATCGGCTCGCCGACCGTGCCCAGCACGCGCAGGCTCGAGAGGTCGTGCTTCGCCGGATGCTCATCGCCCCACTTCATGAAGGCGCGAATGGCCGTCGGCGCCGTGTAGAACTGCGTGACCTTGTGGCGCGCGACGATGTCCCAGAAGCGGTCCTCCGCCGGGAAGTTCGGCGCCCCCTCGTACATCACCGTCGGAACGCGATTCGGCAGCACGCCGTAGACGATGTACGAGTGCCCGGTGATCCACCCGATGTCCGCGGTGCACCAGTAGGTCTGCCCGGCGCCCTCGTGCAGATCGAAGACCAGGCGGCTGGTGAGGTAGGTCCACACCATGTAGCCGCCGGTGGTGTGCATGATGCCCTTCGGCTTGCCCGTGGTGCCGCTGGTGTAGAGGACGAAGAGCAGGTCCTCGCTGTCCATATGCTCGCAGGGGCAGTCCTCGTCGGCCGCCTGCATGAGATCGTGCCACCAGTGGTCGCGCTTGTCGTTGTGTTCGCCCGAGGGCGTGTGGTGCCAGGCGATGTCGTTGCCGCAGCGTTCGAGGACGACGACGTGGTCGAGCGAAGGCGTCTGCGTGCATGCCGCGTCGACGTTCTCCTTCAGCGGCACCACCTTGCCGCGTCGCCACCCGCCATCGGCCGTCACGATCACGCGGCTGCTGGAGTCGTGCACGCGATCGGCGATCGCCTGCGCGCTGAAGCCGCCGAAGATGATCGAGTGGGGCGCCCCGATGCGCGCGCACGCGAGCATCGCGATCGCCAGCTCGGGGACCATCGGCATGTAGATCGTGACGACATCGCCCTTGTTCACGCCGAGGCTCTTGAGCACGTTGGCGAACTTCGCCGTCTCGCGCTGCAGGTCGGCGTAGGTCAGGCGCCGGATCTCCGGCTTCCCGCCGGGCATCGGCTCGCCTTCCCAGATGATGGCGACCTGATCGCCGAAGCCCTCCTCCACCTGGCGATCGACGCAGTTGTAGCAGAGGTTGGTCGTACCCCCGACGAACCACTTCGCGTCCGGCGCATTCCACTCGCAGACCGAGTCCCATTCGCGGAACCAGTGCAGCTTGTGCGCCACGCCCGCCCAGAACGTGTCGGGGTCGTCGAGCGCCGCCTGGCGCATCGCCTCGGCGTCGCCGGCCGAGCGCACCCACGCGTGGTTTCGCGCAGCGCCCGGTCCGGCCGAGGAAAAGTCCTTCGGCGGCTCGAAGAGGCGCTTCTCCTGCAGGGTCGACTCGATGCTCGTTCCGGTAGGGTCGTTGGCCATGCGGCCAGCATACCCCCGCGTCTGCGACGCGCCGACGTTTGATTCAGCGTCGGCGACGGGCGGCCGCGCCGGCGATTCCGCCCAGCGCCAGCAGCGCGCCCGAGCCCGGTGTCGGATAGATCACGATCGGGTCCGACGCCAGTCCGCCCGGGATTCCCGGCGCCCACGACGACAACTGCGTCGTCGTCGTGCCGATGCCCTGGTTGAAGGTGATGCCGCCGTTGCCGAGCCAGAACCCGGACTCGCTGACCGACTCCAGCGTGAACTGCCCGACCAGCACTTCGTAGAAGCCGGTCTGGCTGTTGAACTGCGATTGGCCCAGCAGGTTCGGCGGGTTGTTGTTGAACCACCCGCCGTCGGCGACGCCGTTGGCGCTGAAGGCGAAGTCCGCGTCCGTCGCGAGCGTCGTCGAGCCGGTGTTCGACTGCTCGTTCAGCGTCACGAACGAGTCGTACGGCAGCGTCGGGTCGAATCCGAAGAAGCCGCTGTTCGGCGCCGTGTCGCCCCCGAAGGGCGCGGGCGTCTGGAACAGCGTCGAGCCGTTCGTCGTGCCGAAGTTCACATTGAACACATTGACGACGACGTCCGCTGCTTCATCGAAGACGGCGTACATGCGGTAGACCTGCGCTGCGGCGAGCGAACCCCCCACCGCCTGCGCATCGATCGTCGCGCCCTCGTCGAAGCGCATCTGCATGCCGACCCAGCCGGCGTGCACAACACCCGTCGCACCGAACGAGAGCCCGGCGACCGCCGCAATCAACACTGCACGCATGGTGCGCCTCCTCCATCGGTCGCTGACGACCGATACCCGAATCTAGCACGGGATTCCGCGTCGCCATAGCGATTTCTTGCAGTTCGCAGCCGGCAAGCGGGCGATGGCAAACAGGAACCATGCGCAACCGCCGCCGGTTTGCGGGCAGGCGACCGGGCGGCGCAAAAAAGACACCGGCGGACCCGAAGGTCCGCCGGTGCGAGTTGCTGTCTAACTCAGCCTGAAGTTCAGGCGGAGCGACGACGGCGGGAAGCCGTCAGGCCAGCGATGCCGAAGAGCGCCATGGCGCCGGGCGTCGGGATGAAGCCCTGATCAGCAAGCTGGGTCGTGGCGGTGCCAATACCCTGGTTGAAGGTGATGCTGGCGAGGCCTTCCCAACGGCCGTCACCGTTGCCGGTCGGGCCGGGGAGGTCACGGGTGCCACCGAGAACGGTGAACTGACCGACGAGGGTCTCCCAGACGCTGCCGTTCTGCACGGACTCGCCAAGGAGGTTCGGCGGGTTGTTGTTGAACCAGCCGCCCGCGGCAACGCCGTTCGCCGCCCACGCGAAGTCCGCGTCGGGAGCGATGGAGGTGGTGCCGTTGTTCGACAGCTCGCCGAGCGTGACGAACGAATCGAACTGCAGCGTGGCGTCGAACCCGAAGAAGCCGGCGTTGGGGGCAACGGTGCCGCCGAACGGGGCCGGGGTCTGCCACAGGGTGCTGCCATCGGTCGTGCCGAAGTTGGCGTTGAACACGTTGACGACGACGTTGCCGCCATCATCAAACACAGCGTACATGCGGTAGACGGTGGCGGTCTCGAGACCGGCAACGCCATTGGCCGCCGCAGTGGCAGCCGAATCGACACGCATGTCCCAGCCGACGAAGCCGGCGTGGGCGCTGCTGGCGGCGGCAAGGCCAGCCGCAAGCGTAAGTGCACGAATCATCATCGAACTCTCCTCTTGAGGGTCTTTGTCCTTGGTTTCGGAAAGGCTCACAGATGTGAGTCGCGGCCCGACAACCAAACACACACTGCGCGATGCACCATGAATATACCCGAGGCTCCACAGGCCTCCAAGCGGGAAGATGCTGAATTCAGACCTCTTTTTTCCCCCGCCAAACCCCCGCCAGCAGCCCTGAAAGCCCGATAACCGGCCTCGGACGCGCCCACCGGGCCCCCATCCTGCCCCGCCCGCGCAGCCCACGGTGTTCAGCAACCCCCTGGGCGGAACTCCCCAGTCTGAACAAGCGGGATTCAGTTCGCGCCGAGCACCGCGTCGCGCCCCTTGCGGCGCAACTCGGCGTCCACCCGGATCCGCTGCTGCTCGAAGAACGCGCGCCAGACTGGGTCGCGTTCGATCAGCAGCGCGGTGCGCACCCGATCGGCGCTCTCGTCGGTGGCGAGGCCGAGGGTCTGCTCGGCGCGCGTGGCGCCGCGGATGGCCGGCAGGTAGCGCGGGTCGCGATCGAGGGCGCGCTCGTAGTGGTCGAGGGCCTCATCGAGATAGCTGGCGCGCTCCCAGGTGAGGCCGAGGTTGAAGGCCGGTCGCGGGTCGGAGGGCGCCCGCTCGCTGGCCGACGCAAAGGCATCGGCCGCCTCGAGATAGCGTTCCTGCTCCATCAGCAGCACGCCCAGATTGTTCCACGCGGCGGGGAAGTCGTCGTAGACGCGCAGCGCGTCGCGATAGAGCCCGATCGCTTCGTCGTACTTCTCGCGGTTCGCGCGCGCCAGGGCGCGCTGGGCGAGTTCCTGGGCCTCGGCGAGACGCTCGCTGACCGGACGCACACCCGAGAGCACGATCTCGCGCGACCCCCGGTTCTTGTTGCACCCGGCGACAGCGCCGGCCACGACCAGGGAACTCCCCAGCCCAAGGGCCAGGGCCACACTGCGAAGGGAACGCGCAAAGCGGGCGTTCATGAACTCATCTCCCATCGGGCGAGCGTGATTCGGGCGTTCCAGCCCGCCGGGTCGGGACGCAGCTGAAGGCTGATGACGTGCAGCCCGGGCACCTGCGCCTCGGCGAGGTCGAGCCACTGGGTGATCTGCCCCGCCGTGGCGCTGGTGATCGAGACATCGATCGGCCGGCGTACGAGCGGCGAGTCGGCCTCGAATCGCTGCGGGTTCTGGGGGTTCAGCGTCGGCTGGCGCTCGAGGCCCACCCGATCGCTGACGGACTGGAGCTTGGTGAGCAGGTTGCGCTCGGGGGCGAAGCGGTCGGCGACGCGCCCGCGCGACGCCGCGGCCCGCGCCTGCTCGATCTGGGCGGCGACCTGCTGGAGTTCGCCCGCCTGACGCCGGCGCACCTCGTAGGCAAGCCGCGCCGAGCGCACGCTGACGAGCGAGACCAGGGCGAAGATCGCGCAGACCACGAGCACCAGCGCGCCCGCGCCGAGCAGCGTGAGCGGGCGGTTCCGGCGCTCCTGGGCGCCGGCGAGCATGGCCGCCTCGCGGCGCTCCTCCTGTATGCGCTCGCGCTCGCTCATCGGTCGTCCTCCCACGAACCGGAGAGGCGCCAGCGCAGGTTCGGGGCGGCCCCGAGGCTGCTGCCCGTCCAGCGGATGCGACCGGGCGTGTCGCGCAGGCGGTTGAGGAATCCCTCGCCCTCCGCGAAGCCGCCGGTCGCGACAGTGGCGGTGGCGGTGCGCTCCTCGATCTGCACGGCTTCGAGGGTGACGCCCTCGATCTCGGCGATCGCGCGGAAGAAGCGTTCCATCTCCTCCTTGATCGCACGGGGCGGCGACGGCTCGGTGATCGGCGGGTTGGCCTGCTGGATGCGCGCCAGTTCGCTGCGGAGCGCGGCGACGGGGTCGGCCTGCGCGGCGGGGCTGCCGGCGAGCGACGGCGCGACGCGCTGCACCGTCTCGCCGAACTCCGCGCGGAGGTCGGCGGCGCGATCGGCGAAGGCGCCGCCGGTCTGTCGCGCACGGACGCCGAGGGCGCCGACGCCGAGCGCCATGAGCAGCAGCGCGAAGCTGGTGATGAAGATCAGCCGTCGGTGGGCGCGCGCCGGACGGCGCGTCGCCGAGACGAGGCTCCGGCGCGGGTCCTCCTGCTCGCCGGCGCGGGCGCGCTCGGCCTCGGCGAGGCGTCGGAGCAGGGCGCCGACTGGGTCGTCTTCGCGCTCGACGCCGACCGTGCCCCCCTGCCAGCGCGACTCGATCGCCTCGGCCAGGGAATCGGCATCGGGCGCGACGATCACGATGCGCGACGGCGATTCGCCCAGCTGCGCTGCCCAGGTGAGCCAGTCGAGGCTGATGCGCCCGGCGAGCGATTCGGCGCGCTCGCGCCGGACCCGGGCGTCGTCGGCGTCGGGGTCGGTGTCGGGATCGGCGACTCGCGCGGGGGCATCAGCGCAGGCGCCGCCCGCGATGAGCGCCCCGGCGCGCCCCCATGCCCAGACGAGGCGGTCGGCGCGCTCGCGCAGGAGCGCGGCGACCAGGGGCGCCTCTGAACCGTCCGTTCTGGCGGCGCCGTCAGTCCAGACCGTCGCGCTCGCGTGCCAGAGGGTCTGCACGGTCGCGGGGCGGATCGAGCGCCGATCGAGCGCATCGAGCCAGAGGCGCAGCGGTCCGTCGAGGGCTTCGAGCACCGCGAGGTGCGCGGCGCTGGGCTGCTCGCCGTCGGCGCCGGCGCGCCGACCGAGACGGATCTCCCCGAGGCTGCGCCGCTTCGGGCGCTCGGCGAGCGCCTGCACGCTCTCGCCGAGGGTGTCGCGGTTCCAGTCGGCGCCGCGCCGCCGGACGGCGGCCGCGATCACCTGCTCGTCGGCGCTGGGGGCGGCGATCCAGGAGCACATCGCGTCATCGACCGAGACGCACACGACGCCCAGCGACGCCTGTTCGCGCCGGAGCGTGTCGGCGACAAACGTCGCCGCCTGCTCGGCGCGCTGGCGCACGGGCGGCAGCGTCGGCTCGCCTCCCTCGCCGATGGTGCGCTCCGCCTGCCAGGTGAGGCCCGCGCCGACGCCGAGGCGCAGGCTGCTCAGGTCGCTGGCGATGTAGCACGCGGCCGGCATCAGCGCTGCTCCTCCGGCTCGCGGAGGCGCTGGTCGCGCATGCGCTGGGCTTCTTCCATCTGGCGCATCGGGTTCGACCGCATCGGCGCGCTGCGCAGCACAGCCTGCGGCGGGCGCTCGCGCTCGATTCGGAAGCGCCCGTTCCGCCCCTCGGCGACGACATGCGTGGGCTCGACTTCGGCGATCGTGAAGCCCTGCGCCTCCTCACCTTCACCGAGATAGACCTGAGCGCCGCTGACCGAGAGCACCGCGACGAGACGCCCGCCGAGCTCCACATCCCCGACATACCGCCAGCCGGGCAGGCCCTGCTGCTCGGCGGCCTGCTGGGTCTGGCCCGGGTCGGTCTCCTGCGTCTGCTCGACCTGGCCGGGGTCATCCTCGATGGCGACCTGCTCCGGGCGCTCGCCGATGTGCACGGCCTCGAGGGCGTCGGCGAGCTCCGACCACGCCACATCGGGGATGGCGCTCTCGTCGGCGGCCCCGGTCTGGCCGGGCTGTGCCAGGATCGGCTGGGCGTCGGGGACGGCGGGCTCGCGAACCTCCGGCGCCGGCAGCAGCGGCGCGCCCACGGCGACCACGCCGGCCGCGACCACGCCGATCCAGGCGAGTCGGGTCCAGCGAACGGCGGTTTCGTGGGCGATGGGGTGGGGCATGGGGGTGGGTCTTGCGTGAGTCCGGGGCTGATCAGCGCCGGCGCCGGCGCTGGCGGTCGTCGTCGCCGGCTTCGGCCTCGTCGCCTGCGCGTGCGAATCGCTCCCGCCAGGCATGCATCATCGGCCTTCCTGAGGTCATCTCGACAAGCATCTCGAACTCGCGCGGCTCGAATCCGTCATCGGTTTCGATGCGGAGTCGCCAGAGCGCCGGGTCGAGGGCGACCAGCGCCGTCAGCGCCTGCTGGGCCTCGACGCTCGCGCCGGCAGAGGTGAGCGCCTCGGCGACGACGCCCCGATCGATCTCGTCGCGCCGCCGGGCGCGGATGACGTCATCGGCGACACGGTCGAGGTCGGGGCCGAAGAGGGCGCGGATGAGTTCCTCCGGCGCGTGGTTGAGGCTGATCGAGGCCGGGCCGGCACTGCGCAGCAGATCGGGCCGGTCTTCGGGCAGGCGCGCGAGCATCGCCTCATAGAAGGGCTTGTCGCGCGCCTGGACGCTGTCGGCGCTGGCCAGCGCGGTGTCCTGCCCGTCCTCGATGTACACCGCGACCTGCTTGCCGTCGGGCAGGGCGAAGCCGAAGGCGACCTCGTCGGAGTTGGCGATCTGCACGATGTCGCTGACGCGCGCCCGCGCGAGCCACTGCAGCGCCATCGCCTGCACGCCGAACATGTCGTGGTGCATGCGGTACTCGGCGACCTGACGATGCACGGTGCGCTGCTGCGCGCTGTACCGCTGCAGCACGCCGGTGACGATCACCGAGACCACCATCACGAGGACGAGGACGACGCCCATCGCGAACGCACGCCGCTCGGGATATCGCGTGCGAGCGGTCATTGCGCCGCGGCCTCCCCGATGCGGATGCCGGGCTCGAGCATCCAGTCGGCGCGGGCGCCGCCGGCGGTCCAGAGGACCGCGCGGATAGCCCAGGGGAACTCGTCGGGCTCGCGCGCTTCGTAGGTGTCGTGGAAGCCGGCGGCGTCGAGGCAGGCGAACTCGGCGAGCACCAGATCATCGATGAGGATCGTCGGTTCGCCGGGCGGGTCGAGGGGGGTCCACAGGAGCGCCCAGACTTCCTGCCCGTCGACGGCGCCGGGGATGGAGCCGTCGCTGCGACCGGGCACGATGTCGAAGGCGCCGCGGATCGGTCGCCCCGTGTGTTCGAGGGCCGCGAAGGGCTGGCCGGTGAGGGAGAGTTCGAGGCGCCGGACGGGCCCGAGCCCCCGGCGCG
Organism: Phycisphaerales bacterium; assembly: GCA_043101835.1. Classification (GTDB taxonomy): domain Bacteria; phylum Planctomycetota; class Phycisphaerae; order Phycisphaerales; family UBA1924; genus JBICHM01. The sequence goes on from JBICHM010000289.1 coordinate 12,900, forward strand.
CACTGCCGGGCACGGGGCCGAGGCTGAGTCGGGGCGGTCGCTGGTCTTCCTGCCGGTTCACGAGGCCGCGCTGCTCGGCGATGGACTCCTCGCCGAAGCGCTCGGCCGCGGCGTCGGTGCGCTGCGGGCCCGCGGTCTGGTTGGGCGTGTCGGGGTAGGCGATCAGGCTTTGCGCTGCGCGGCGCAGCGCGCTCTGGCTCTGGGCGAGCGCGCGGACGCCCTCGGCGCGCGCCGCCATCTGGCCGTCGAATCGCGCCGTCATGGCGAAGACCGCGCCGGCGGTCGTCAGCACAATCGCGCCGAGCGCCATCGCCAGCAGCATCTCGAGCATGGTGAAGGCGGGCCGGGTCATTGCGGGGGCGCCTCGACGGGAAGGTTCAAATCGCGACCGAGCAGCTTCTCGACGTGCTTCAGCAGCGTCTGGTCGTCGGTGCTGGCGTAGGGATCGAAGATGCGGTTCAGGGCGATGAGCTCCGGCGTGCGCGAGAGCGGCGCATCGGTGTCGGGAAACACCTTCACGGTGATCATCACGAGCCCGGCGCCGAGGCGCTCGTTGGTCGAGAGGCTGGCCATCGAGCGCGCGCTGCGCGTCTGCACGCGATCGGCCTCCTGCTCCTGCACGAGGATCTCTTCGCTCAGCAGGTAGCGATAGCGCCCCTTGCCCTGCTCGATGGGCAGGCCGGGGTCGGGCATCTGCTTGGGGTCGTGCAGGTACTGGAGGATCAGCTGGTGGGCGACTTCCGCCGCGTTGAGGCGCTCCTGGTCGTGGTGCGTCATGCGCTGCACGGCGCTCATCGACCCCACCACCGTGCTGACGGCGACGCCCAGCAGCACCATCGCGAGCACGGCCTCGAGGAGCGAGAAGCCCCGAGCGTGCGCGATCGCGCCCGTGCTCGGCGCGCGGCGGGTCATCCGGTGACGTCCCAGACGCTGATGTCGTCGCCGGTGCCGAACTCGCCATCGGGTCCGGCGCTCGAGAGCATGAAGGGGCGGTTGGGGTCGCCGGTCGGCGCGGTGTAGAGGTACGCGCGCTTCCAGGGATCCTGCAGGGCGCGCTGCTCGACGTAGTTGGGCACGAGCGCCTGCAGCCCCTCCTGCGTGGTCGGGAAGGCGCCGACGCTGAAGCGGTAGTCGGTGAGCGCGCCCTTCAGGGTGTCGAGCCCGACCTCGGTGGCCTTCACATTCGCGCGCTCGCCCGTGCGCAGCAGCGCCACGGCCGTGGCGCCGGCGAGGATGCCGCTGATCGAAAGCACCAGCAGCAGTTCGAGGAGCGAGAACGCGCTGCGGCGGGCGGCGTGGATGGTCGGGCGGTGCATGGGGCTCGGTCTCCTGATCACGCCCCGGCGCGAGGTCGCGCAGGGGGGTTCCGACTCTATCCGACGCGCCGGCGGGCGGCCGGTTCCACGCCATCTGCCCTTGCGGGCGCCTACAGCAGGCCCTGGGTGAGGCTGAGCATCGGCAGCATGAGGGCCAGCATGAGCGTGCCGATAAAGAGAAACATCACGACGATGATCGCCGGCTCGAGGGCCGCGAGCAGGCGCTCGGAGCGGGTGTCGACCTCCTCGGCCATGTCGGCGGCGAGGCTGTCGAGGGCCTGATCCATATCGCCCGACCGCTCGGCGGCGATCAGCAGTTTTCGCGTGGAGACGGGCAGGTCCTCGACCTTCTCGAGCAGCGTGCGCCAGGAGCCGCCCTCGACGAGGCCGGTCTGGAGCGCATCGAGCTGGCGGCGCAGGCGCGGGTGGCTGACGGCGCGGGCCGACACGGCGAGGGCGTCGGCGAGGGTGACGCCGGAGCGCGTCATCGCCGCCATGATGGCGAAGAAGCGCGCCAGTTCGACGGTGAGGTTCATCTTCCGAACCTGCGGGATCTTGCGCGCAATGCCGGCGAGCCAGGCGAAGAGCGCGCGGCGCGTCAGCAGGAGCACTGCGAGCAGCGCCGCGGCGACGAGCAGCGACAGCAGCGGGTTTCCGCGGAGCGCGTTGCTCGCGCCGAGCACGATGCGCGTGATCAGCGGCAGGTCCGCGCCGAGCGACTCGAGCATGTTGGCGATGTTGGGCACGACGACGAGCAGGAAGCCCAGCGTGACGGCGATCGCGACGACGAGCAGCACGGCGGGGTAGATCAGCAGCGTCGTCGCCTTGCTGGCGATGGCGCGCCGTCGCTCGGTGGCCTCGGCCACGCGCCGGCAGGCGTCGGCGAGGCCGCCTGATTTCTCGGCGGCGCGGTAGACGGCGATGGCGATCTCGTTGAATCCCCCCGCGCGTTCGCACGCCTCGGCGAAGCCGGCGCCGGAGGAGACGTCCTCGCGCATGCGGCGCAGGCGCTCCTGCGTGGCGGGGCCGACGACGCTGCCGGCGACTTCGAGGGCTTCGATGAGCGTGACGCCGCGATCGAGGAGGACGGCGAGCTGTTCGTTGATGGCCTGCTGGTCGGCGAGGGGGACGCCGGTGTCGCGCGCGGTCCACCTGGGGAGGCGCCAGGCGCGGAGGAGCAGGAGGCTGTCGCGCCCGAGGTCGCTGGCCAGGCGCGGCTCGTCGGAGGCGGCGCGCACGCCGAACTTGCGCGAGCCGCGCTCGTTGACGGCGAGGTAGAGGAACGGGGTTGGCTGCGCAGGCGTGGCCATGGGTGGTCGTGTGCGCGCCGGGCGCGTCGGAAGGCTACGCGCCGGCGGTGTCGGCGTCGCTCTCGTGGATGACGCGCTTCAGTTCGGTCTCGGTGGTCAGGCCGCGCGCGATCTTCGCGCGTCCGTCGGCGAGCATGGTCGCCATGCCCTCGCGCTGCGCCTGGTGGGCGAGCTCCACGGCGTCGGCGCGCTGCATCGTGAGGCGCCGGATCTCGTCGCTGACGGGCATGAGCTCGTAGATCGCGATGCGTCCCGAGTACCCAGTGCCGTGGCACTTGCTGCAGCGCCCGGCGCCGGACTCGCCGGCGCCGCTGCAGACCTGGCAGGTCTTGCGGAGCAGGCGCTGGCCGAGCACGGCCAGCAGGCTCGAAGAGATCAGGAACGGCTCGATGCCGATGTCCTGCAGGCGGCTGATGGCGCTCGGCGCATCGTGGGTGTGCAGCGTGGCGAGATCCGCGATGAAGAGACCGCGCGCCTCGCGAGCCGCGCCGCGCTCACCGGCCACCTCGTGCTCGCCACGCT
>JBICHM010000290.1:0-18910 GCA_043101835.1 Phycisphaerales bacterium
ATTCGCCGTCACGCCCTTCCCGCCGAGCTCGCGAGCCAGCGACTTCGTCAGCCCGATCAGCCCCGCCTTGGCGGCGCAGTAGTTGGCCTGCCCGGGGTTGCCGATCACGCCGGAGGTCGAGCCGATGTTCACGATCCGGCCGAACTTCCCGCGCATCATCGACCGCGCCGCGGCCCGGCAGGCGACGAAGACGGCCGAGAGGTTCACCTGAATGACCTCGTCGAACTCCTCGTCGCTCATGCGCAGCGCGAGGTTGTCGCGCGTGATGCCCGCGTTGTTCACGAGGATGTCCAGGCGACCGAACTCCTCGGCCACGCCCTCGACGCACGAGGCGAAGGCGGCGCGATCGCCGACATCCACCGGATGCACGCTCGCGCTGCCGCCGGCAGATTCGATCTCGGTGCGCAGCTCGGCGAGCGGGCCTTCGCTCCGGCTCACCAGCGCTACGTGCCGGCCATCCTGCGCGAGGCGCTGCGCGATCGCGCGCCCGATGCCGCGGCTTGCGCCGGTCACCATCGCCACGCGCTTCATCGATTGGTCGGAGTCTGCCATCGGTCCTCTCGGTATACGCGCTCGATCAGCGATTGATTCCGCGTCGGCTCGTGCCGCCGCCGCCACCACCGGCGTCCTGTTCCTCGATCGGCGGGGGCGCGGGCTGCGCCGCCTCCGCGGCGGCGCTGGCCACCGGGGTCATCCGGATCGTCAGCGGCGCAGCGTCGAGCTCCGCGAGCGTCCGTGCGCTCTGCGGCTCGATTGCCAGCCCGCCGAAGACCCACGCGCCGTCGATCTGCAGCGCTTCCCAGCCGAGCAGGTACGCGCCGGACGCGTCCTGCACCGCGACGCCGACCTGCGCGCCGCCGTCGCGGCTCTCGACACGCGTCACGCGCACGCGCTCGATGCCTGCCGTGGCGTCCTCCCAGGAGCCGCGAGCCTGCAGGTCGCTGAGCACCGCGTCGCCCGAGGCGTTCAGGACGCCCTCGATCTCAGCGCCGTCGCCGGCGATGAGCGCGCTGGCGAGATTGGCGATCGCCTGCGCAAGCGCGGGGTCGGTCGGGACGCGATCGGCCGGGAACTCGACCCGATCGTCCATCTCGAGCGACGCGACCGGCGGGCGCACCGGGTCCGGGCGTCGGCTGGTCTCGACGGGCGCCGGCGCGGGGGCCGCCTCCGGCGTTTCGTTCGATTCGCCGCAGCCGGCGAGCAGCGCTGCGCCACCGAAGCCGACCAGGGCGCAGACGGTCCATGCGTTACGAAGGCTCGTCATGGCTCTCCACCTTCACCTCGCGATTGATCCGGCGCATCAGCCCGGCGAGCACCTTGCCCGGGGCCAGTTCGTGGACCTCGCCGGGAGTCTCCGACGCGAGCCACGCACAACTCTCCGCCCACCGAACCGGAGAAGTCAACTGCTCGACAAGGCGCCGGCGGATGGTCGCCTCGATGGCCTCGTTGCCTTCCGGCGCATGGGGGAGCGCGGTCACATTCGAAACGACCGGGCAGGACGGGGCCTTAATCTCCACCTTCTCGAGCGCCGCCGCGAGCCGGTCGGCCGCCGGCTGCATGTGGGGCGAGTGAAAGGCACCCGCCACCTGGAGGCGGCTGGCGCGGAGGTTGAACTCGCCCGCGAGCTTCTCGGCGCGATCGCACGCGTCGGCGTCGCCGCTGATGACGATCTGCCCCGGCGCGTTGAAGTTGGCGCACTGCAGCACGCCGCCCTCGGCAGCGGCTTCGCAGAGCTTCGTCGCCGATTCCTCATCGCCGCCGATGATCGCGACCATGCCGCCCTCGGTCGCTTCCGCGGCGTCCTGCATCGCGCGCCCGCGCAATGCGACCACATCGAGCGCATCCTTGAACGACATCACGCCGGCCAGATGCAGCGCGGTGTACTCGCCAAGGCTGAGCCCCGCGGCCGCCTTCATCTGGGCGCTCCACCCGCGTCCGAGCAGCGCCTGGTGGCACGCGACGGCGCAGACGAAGAGCGCCGGCTGCGCGACATCGGTTCGGTTCAGCGTCTCCGCCGGTCCCTCGAAGCACATGGCGCTCAGGCGGGCGCCGAGGCGATCCTGCAGCGTTTCGTCGGCGGCGGCGAAGGTCTGCATGGCCTCCGGCGAGGCTTCGAACCACGCGCGCCCCATGCCCACCTTCTGGGCGCCCTGACCGGGACACAGGATGACTCGCTGATCGCTCATGATGCTCCGCGTCGTGCTGGGTCGTCGTGCAAGTGGAGGGCGCTCAGACGCGCCACAGGCTGCTGCCCCAGGTCAGCCCGCCGCCGAAGGCGACGAACATCACCAGGTCGCCCGGTGACACCTTGCCGGCCTGACGCAGCTCGTGCAGGCAGATCGGCACCGAGCCGGCCGAGGTGTTCCCGTAGCGGTCGATGTTCACATACAGCTTGTCGGGGTCGAGGCCGAAACGCTCGCGCGCAGCTTCCAGAATGCGCGCGTTCGACTGGTGGCAGACGAACTGCGCGATGTCCTTCGCCTGCAGCCCCGCCTTGTCGAGCGTCTCCTGGATGAGGTCGGGGAAGGTCTTCACGGCGAAACGAAAGACCTCGCGCCCGTTCATGTGCATGATCCCGAGCTTGCGCTCGAATCCGGTCGCGCCTTCGGGCACATCGCGGTCGCGCCGCGGGATGTACAGGTCCGCCCAGCGCGTGCCGTCGGCGTGCATCGACTGGGCGATCACGCCCTTCGACATGTCGTCGGTTGCGCGGACGATCGCGGCGCCGGCGGCGTCGCCGAAGATGATCGCCGTGCCGCGACCCTCCGTCGTGTACTCCATGAACTGGCTGAGCACATCGCAGCCGATGACCGCCACCGTGTCGCACGCGCCGGAGCGGATCAGGGCGTAGGCGTGATTCAGGCCGAAGACGAATCCGCAGCAGGCAGCGACGATGTCCATCGCGCCCGCCGAGCCCAGGCCGACGTCCGCCGCCACACGGCACGCCGTCGACGGACAGACCATCTCGCTCGACACGCTGGCGAGCAGCAGCATGTCGATCTCGCCGGGCTCGATGCCGGCGTTCTCGATCGCCGATGCGAGCGCCCGTGCGCTGAGCGTGCGCGCCGAGTCGACGGCGGCGTCGACGACCGGGCGCTCGGCGATGCCGGTGCGCTGGCGGATCCACTCGTCGGACGTGTCCATCATCCGCTCGAGATCCGCGTTGGTCATCCGCGCCGGCGGCAGCCCCACGCCGCTGCCGATCAGCTCGACGCCCCGCGCCGGCGGCGCGGGGGGAACGGGATGCGGCGTGGGCGCACTGGCCATCCGCGAAGCTCCGGGTGGTTCAGGCCGCCGAGTCGGCGGCGGCGGGCTCGGCGTCGCCGAGCGCCGCCAGGTGGGGCTCGATGATCGGCGTGACCTCGGCGAGGCGGTGCACGATCTCGTCGTTCACGTGGCGTGCAACATACTCGCGCGTGTTGCGGATTGCGCTGGCGATCGTCTTCGGCTCGCTGGAGCCGTGGCAGATCACGCAGACGCCGTTGACGCCCAGCAGGGGGGCGCCGCCGTACTCGTGGTAATCGTTGCGCGTGAAGATCGCCTTCGCCGCGGGCTCGAGCTGCAGCGCGAGCGTGGCGTCGTGCTCCATGATCTGCTGGAAGACCGCGGTCACGAGGCTGCGCGCGAGCCCCTCGGCGAGCTTCAGCGCCGTGTTGCCGACGAAGCCGTCGGTCACGATCACATCGGCGACGCCGTCGAAGAGGTCGCGCGCCTCGATGTAGCCCTGGAAGTTCAGGTTGGGCACGGCGCGGAGCAGGTCGCGGACCTGCTTGACCATCTTCGTGCCCTTGGCTTCTTCCGAGCCGATGTTCAGGAGCGCGACGCGCGGCTTCTCGATGCCCAGGCTCCGCGCGGCGTACACCTCCGCCATGATCGCGTACTGCATCAGATGCACGGCGCGAGGCTCGGGGTTGGCGCCGGCGTCGCACAGCACGATCGGCCCGTGGAACGAGGGCACGGTGACGGCGATGCCCGGCCGGTGCACGCCACGCAGACGGCGCATCTGCATGGTCGCCGCCGACACGCACGCGCCGGTGTTGCCGGCGCTGATCACGGCGTCCACGGGGCGCTCGGCGCGCCGCCCGGCGAGGGCGCACATCCGAACGATGCTCGAATCCTTTTTGGTGCGCACTGCTTCGACGGGGGACTCGTCCATCCCGATCATTTCGTGCGCAGGCACAACCTCGAGACGCGCATCAGCGACGCCTCGTTCGCGCAGCACTTCATCGATGGTGTCCGGCGGGCCGACCAGCAGAAGGCGGTCGTCGTCGCCCAGCGAGGCGAGCCCGTCCACGCACCCCTTGATGATCGCATCGGGGGCGTGATCGCCCCCCATGACATCGACGGCCAGGCGCATGGCCGATCAGGCCCCGCCGCCGCTTCCGATCTCGATCTTCAGCCCGGGGCGCACGTACCCGCACTCGCGGCAGGCGCGGTGGGGCAGCTTCGGCGACCCGCAGTTCGGGCACGGAGGCGACTGCGTCCCCTTCAGCGCATGATGCGAGCGGCGACGACGGGTCCGACCAGGGCTGATTCGATGCGTGGGATGCATGGCTCGATCTCAGGGTGGAAGCAGTCCCGGCGGCCGCCCGCGCGGATCCGGCGACCACGCCGAAACCACATCGAGCGACCCGTCTGCGGGGGATCCGAAAGGGTATTGCCCGGCCCCCACACTGTCAATGAACCGCTTCCCCCACGACGGGGCAATCCCCTCCGCTGGACGCCGGGCGGCGCCCTGCTACACTTCCGCCCTTGTCACCGCGTCAGGAGGCGACCAACCCGGTCATCCGCCCGACGCCGGGCCCCGCCGACCCATCCAGGCCGGCCCCAAGGGCCCCCCTAGCTCAATTGGCAGAGCAGCTGACTCTTAATCAGCGGGTTGAAGGTTCGAGTCCTTCGGGGGGCATTTCGTGCGCGCTCACCGCCGCCGGCGAGCGGCGACGAGCCCCGCCCCGACCAGCAGCCCCACCCCGCCCGGCGCCGGGATCGGCGTGCCGAGGTATTGCTCCAGATACAGCGAGGCGAAGTGGAGGCGCTGCAGCTTCGTCAGGCCATCTGGCGAGAGGATCACATGGATGGGCTCGCTCGCCGCGACGCCCGGGGCGTCGGTCGAGAGGGTGAAGTCGAGGATGTAGATCGTGTCCGTCGGCTGGAGCGCGGTCGCGAATATCAGGTCCAGACCCGCGGCGCCGCCGGCGCCGATCGACTCGGCCAGCGTGAATGAGCCGGGCGAGTTGGTCGAGTGCTGCACGCCGACGCGGCTGACGAAGATCTCCTCGGTCGGGCCGAGGGCGACGAGGTCGGGGATCGTGCCGGGCGCCGGGTTGGCGGGTGGGGCGACCCACTTGCTCGCGCCGGTCAGCGTAATCGTCAGGGCGTGGCCGACGAGGTCGCCCGGGTCGAAGAGATCAAACCCGGGGAGGCCGGCAGATGCCGAGCGCGTCTCGCCGTTGGCCCAGTGGTCGTGCAGGCTGTTGTAGTAAGGACGGACAAGGCCGAGGCCGTCGTCCATCGGGTTGGGGCCGCCGATATAGCCCTGCGCGGCCAGTTGCCCGTCGACGATCTTGATCGCAAATCGTCGCGCCTGGGCTGACGCCGCCTGGGCGATGATGGTCGCCAGCGCGACCACAATCGCGGTCCGTGTCCACAGCTGCATGGTCTGATGCTCTCCTCCACGCGCACGTGCAGCGCGTGTCGCTCCCTGTGCGAGATCCGGGAGGTCGGATCCGCTCCCCAATGGATAGCCGCTTGGGGCGTCATTGCAAGGGATCGCCCCCGGAATAGGCGTCTGAATCCCCGTGGGTGATGCCGTACCCTGAAGTTCCCGCTGAATCCGCCGGTATGGCGTCCGTGAATACGGACGCGACCCGTAAGGCAGGGCCGGCTCGGCCCAGATGAGGATTCTCCCCGGCATGACAGCGATTCCCGCCCAAGCCGGCCGCGACGGCCAGATTCAGGATGATCGAGTCCGGTGGTGGCGGATCGTTCCGAGCCTCCTCATCCATCTGGGCTGTGTCGGGGTGATCTGGGTCGGCTGGAGCCCGGCGGCGGTGGCGGTCGCGTTGGGGCTCTATGTCGCCCGCATGTTCGCCATCACCGCGTTCTACCACCGCTACTTCAGCCACCGGACCTTCCGCACATCGCGCGTTGCGCATTTTCTCTTTGGATTCCTCGGGGCGTCGAGCGCACAGCGCGGGCCGATCTGGTGGGCGGCCCACCATCGCGAGCACCATCGCGAGAGCGATGAGCCGCCGGACATCCACAGCCCCGTGCAGCACGGCCTGCTCTGGAGCCACATGGGCTGGTTCTTCTCCGACGGTGGCGTGCGGACGCCGGAGAAGGCTGTGCCGGATCTGCTCAAACTCCCCGAGATCCGCTGGCTCGACCGGTTCCACATCGTCGCGGTGCTGACGCTGGCGGCCTTCTGCTATGTGCTCGGGGTTGCGCTTGACGCAGTCTGGCCCTCGCTCGGGACCAGCGGGCTGCAGATGCTCGTGTGGGGCTTCTTCATCTCGACGACGGTGCTGCACCACGCGACGTTCACGATCAACTCGCTGGCGCACATGATCGGCACGCGGCGCTACGAGACACGCGACGACAGCCGCAACAACCTGTTTCTCGCGCTGCTCACCCTCGGCGAGGGCTGGCACAACAACCACCACTTCCACCCCGGCTCCACCCGGCAGGGCTTCTTCTGGTGGGAGGTCGACATGGCGTACTACGGCCTGTGGCTGCTCGAGCGCATCGGGGTCGTGTGGGATCTGCGCCCCGTGCCGAAGCGGGCGCGCGAGGCGGCGGGCCGGGTTCGCGCGCCGCAACCATGACGCGCATCGCCATCATCGGGGCGGGGGTCTCCGGGCTCGTCTGCGCGCACCTGCTGCATCGCAAGCACGAGATCACGCTCTACGAAGCGTTCGACCGTCTCGGCGGGCACAGCAACACCATCGATGTGACCGTCGACGGGCGCACGCTGCCGGTTGATACAGGCTTCATCGTCTTCAACGAGGCGAACTACCCGAACTTCACGCGTATCCTCAAGACGCTCGGCGTTGCCTCGCAGGAGACGACGATGTCCTTCAGCGTGAAGTGCGAGCGGACAGGCTTCGAGTACGGGGCCGACTCGGCCCTCGGGCTCTTCGCGCAGAAACGCAACGCCGTGCGCCCCGCCTTCTGGGCGATGCTGCGCGACATCCGGCGCTTCGGCGCGCGGATGCGCGAGGCGGCCGCCAGCGCCGCCGAATCGCTGACGCTCGGCGAGCATCTCGTTGAGGCACGCTACAGCCGCGCATTCGTGGACGACTACCTGCTGCCGATGGCCGGGGCGATCTGGTCGGCGCCGGCCGAACGGATGCGCGATTTTCCGCTGCAATCATTCGTGTCGTTCTTCGACAACCACGGGATGCTCGAGCCCTGGCGGGCGCCGCGCTGGCGCACGGTGGTGGGGGGTTCGCGCGAGTATGTGTCGCGCCTGAGCGCACCCTTCCGCGATCGCACGCGCCTTGCCAGCCCGGTCAGCAGCGTGGTGCGCGCGGGGGATGGCGTCGAAGTCACGACGGTGGCCGGAGACACCGCGCGGTACGACGAGGTGATCCTCGCAGTCCACAGCGACCAGGCGCTGCGGCTCCTCGCCGACGCCGACGATGACGAACGCGCCATCCTCGAGGCCGTGCCCTACCAGCGCAACACGGCGACGCTGCACACCGATCCCGCAGCGCTGCCCTCGCGCCGGCGCGCGTGGGCCGCGTGGAACTACCTCCGCCCCGCCGACCCCGGCGAGACCGTGCGCGTCACGTACCTCATGAACTCGCTCCAGCGTCTCCCTGTCTCGACGCCGATCTGCGTGACGCTCAACGACCCCGGCACGATCGATCGCGCGCGCATCATCCGCGAGATCGAGTACCACCACCCGGTCTATTCGCCCGGCGCCTTTGATGCGCAGCGCCGGCTGCCGGAGGTATCCGGGCGTCGTCGCGTGCACTTCTGCGGCGCCTGGTGCGGCTACGGATTCCATGAGGACGGCGTGCGCAGCGCGGTCGCCGCCTGCGCACGATTCGGAGCGTCGCTATGAGGCCCCCGATCGAGCACAGCGCGATCTACCGGGGCGTCATGCGCCATCGGCGCCACGAGCCGACGCCGCACGCGCTGCGCATGCCCCTGTGCATGCTGTACCTCGACCTCGCGGAACTCGACGCCGTCTTCGACGGGCGCCTCCTCTGGTCGAAGCGCCGCCCCGCGATCGGACGCTGGAAGCGGGGTGACTACTTCGGCGGGGAAACCACCCCCCTCGACGAGGCGGTGCGCGATCGGGTCGGCGCGGAGACGGGGCGTCGCCCGACGGGGCCGATCCGCATGCTCACGCATGTCCGGCACTGGGGGTACATCTTCAATCCGGTGACGTTCTACTACTGCTTCGACGACGCCGGGCAGCGCGTCGAATCCGTGCTCGCCGAGATCACGAACACGCCGTGGAAGCAGCGCCACGCGTACGTGGTGCAGCGGGGTGGGGCCGCCGCCGGACGACGAGACGGCCCGATACGAGGGCGTTTCGCGAAGACATTCCATGTCTCGCCGTTCATGGCCATGCAACAGCAATACGACTGGACATTCTCCTCGCCGGGCGAGCGCCTCGGCGTGGCCATGCGGAGCCATGAACGCGGGCGGTGCGTCTTTGACGCCACGCTCGGTCTGGCGCGCCAGCCCATCACCGGGCGCGCGTTGAACGCCCTGCTCGTCCGCTACCCCGCGATGACGCTGCAGGTGATCGGGAAGATCCACTACGACGCGCTGCGCCTGTGGCTGAAGGGCGTTCCGGTGGTTGCGCATCCCGATCGAACCACGCCGGCCCCGGCGCCCGATGCGGAGCGAGCCCGATGACCAGAACCGCCGCCCGCCCAGGCGCAATCACTCCGACGCGCGCCATCCGCGAGCCGCTGCTGGCGCGCAGCGCCCGTCGCGCTGTGCTCCGCGTGCTTGCCGGCCTGCGCATCGGCCGCCTGACCATCGACGAGCGAGGTGTCCAGCGCCGGTTCGCGGGCGCCATCGCAGGACCCGAGGTCGTTATTCGCATTCACGACCCGCGCGCCTACAGCGCCATGCTCTTCGGCGGCTCTATCGGCGCCGGTGAGTCCTACACCGACGGCTGGTGGGACACCGACGATGTCACCGGGCTCATCCAGCTCATGCTCCGCAACTACGACGCGCTGGAGCAGCTCGACCGGCGTGGCCTCACGTCGCTGCTCGCGCCGGTGCGACGTCTGCTCTACCGGGCGCAGCGCAACACGCGCGATGGAAGCCGCCGAAACATCGCGGCGCATTACGACCTGAGCAACGAGTTCTTCGCCCTCTGGCTCGACCCGACGATGTCGTACTCGTGCGCCATCTTCGAGCCCGGCTCGACGGACCTCGAGGCCGCGCAGGTCGCCAAGATCGACCGCGCCTGCCGCGTGCTCGAACTGCGTCCGACTGACCACCTGCTGGAGATCGGCACGGGCTGGGGCGCGATGGCGATGCACGCGGCCCGCGAGTATGGCTGTCGCGTGACGACGACGACGATCTCCCGCCGCCAGGCGGAGGAAGCGCGTCGACGCATCAGCGAGGCCGATCTCGACGACCGCATCACCGTGCTGGAGCGCGACTACCGCGACCTCGACGGCGTGTACGACAAGCTCGTCTCCATCGAGATGATCGAGGCGGTTGGCGCCGAACGATTCGATGACTACTTCGCCCAGTGCAGCCGCCTGCTCGCCCCGCACGGGAAGATGCTGCTGCAGGCGATCACGATCCGCGACCGCCAGTTTGCGCGCGCGGCGAAGACGCGCGACTGGCTGAAGAAGCACATCTTCCCCGGATCCTGCCTGACAAGCGTCAGCGCGATCATGGAGAGTGTGCGGCGATCGACCGACATGGTCTGCGCCGACCTGCACGACATCGGCCCCGACTACGCGACGACGCTGCGTCAGTGGCGCGAGCGATTCGATGCGCGCGAGGATGACGTGCGAGCCCTTGGGTTTGACGACCGCTTCGTACGCATGTGGCGGTACTACTTCTGCTACTGCGAAGGCGCGTTCCTGGAGCGCCACACGAGCGATGTGCAGATGCTGCTTGCAAAGCCCCGGGCGCACCTCGCCCCTGACCGCGCGGCGGGGTCGTGATTCGCTTCGTCGCGAACATTCTGGCGTTTGAGATCGGCTGGTCGGCGTGCGTGCTCGGCCTTGCGCACGATCGAGCATGGCTTGGGCCGCTGGTCGTGGCCTGCATCGCCGCGGGCACGCTCATGACCGACCGAAGACCGTCGCGAGAGACTGTCGCGGTGCTCACCGTGGCGGCGCTCGGGCTGGGGCTGGATTCGATTCTTCTCGGCGCCGGCGTGCTGGACCTCGCCCATGGGCCGCGCGTGGCCGGGGCGCCGCTGGCCTTCTTCCCTGTCTTCTTCGCGATGTGGGTGAACTTCGCGCTGCTCCTGAACGTGTCGCTGCGGTGGCTGCATGGGCGATGGATTCTCGCGGCGGTCCTTGGCGGGGTGTCCGCGCCGCCGACCTACTACCTCGCCCAGCGATTCGGCGCGGTCGAACTCGCCGAGCCGCGCTGGCTGGCGCTCGCGACCATCGGCGTCGGGTACGCACTGGCCGTGCCTGCGGCGTCGTGGCTCGCTCGACGCCTGCGCATCGGCGCTGCGCCGGCGCCCGCGCCGGCAGGAGGGCAGACGGCATGAGCGATTTCTGGACCGCGCTCGCGATCCACATTGGCGTCATCACCGGCGCGACGATGCTGCTGATGGCCGCGCTGTGGGTCGTGCAGAAGAAGATCCACGACGCCGGAGTCGTTGATGTCGGCTGGTCGTTCGGCCTCGGCTTTGCCGGAATCTATGCCGCCATCTTCGCCGACGGTGACGCCGGCCGGCGCATCCTCGTCGGCGGCATCGTCGGGCTGTGGGGGATCCGCCTCGGCTGGCGCCTGCTGCGCGATCGTGTGCTGCGGGGGGATGAGGACGGTCGGTACCAGCAGTTGCGCAAGAATTGGGGCGAGAAGTTCGAGGCCTGGATCTTCATCTTCTTCCAGTGTCAGGCGCTCTCGGTGGGCCTGCTCGCGCTGCCCTTCGTGCTCGGCGCGATGGACGCCTCGCCCTTCCCCGCGTGGCACGACTTCGCAGCCGGAGCGCTGTGGATCATCGGCCTCGTCGGTGAGGGCGTGGCTGATGCACAACTCGCGCGATTCAAGAAGCGGCCCGACACGAAGGGTCAGACCTGCCGCGAGGGGTTGTGGGCCTACTCGCGCCACCCGAACTACTTCTTCACCTCGCTGATCTGGATCGCCTTTGGCGTCGGCGCGCTGGGGGCGCCGTGGGGATGGCTGGGGCTGAGCGCGCCGGCGATCATCCTCTTCCTGATCCTCAAGGTCACGGGCATCCCGCCGACCGAGAAGCGCGCGCTCGAGAGTCGCCCCGAGTCGTACCGCAAGTACCAGCGCGAAGTCAGCCCGTTCATCCCCTGGTTCCCGAAGGAATCCAGCGAAGGGAGCGAGTCATGAGCCAGGCCGCGATCCCCGCGAGCGCATCGGCGCGCAGCATCAGCGAACGCGCCGTCCGCAGCCCGAAGCGCAACTGGTACGAGGGTCCGCTCGAGCGCGGCGTCTTCCCCGACGCTGTCATCCGCCTCGGCATCCGGCGCCGGCTGCGCGCCCGACTCGCCGAGCTCAGCGCGGGCGGCCCCGAAGCGATGCACGAGCGCAAGCGGGCGCTGATCGATGGCCTGCGCGCCGAGCCGATCGCGATCGAGACCGACGCCGCGAACGCGCAGCACTACGAACTTCCGCCGGAGTTCTTCCGCCTTTGGCTCGGCGCGCGCCGGAAGTATTCCTGCTGCCTCTACCCGACAGGGCGCGAGACGCTCGACGAGGCGGAGGTGGCGATGCTCGACCTCTACTGCGAGCGGGCGCGCCTCGCTGACGGCATGGACATCCTCGACCTCGGCTGCGGGTGGGGCTCGCTCGCCCTGCACCTTGCGACGAAGTACCCCAGCTCGCGCATCCTTGGCGTCAGCAACTCGGCGCTGCAACGCGGGGCGATTGAGTCCGTCGCGCGCGAGCGTGGGCTGACGAACCTCGAGATTCACACCGCCGACGCCAACGCCTTTGACCCGGGGCGGACGTTTGACCGCGTGATGTCCGTTGAGATGTTTGAGCACATGAAGAACTACGCGTCCCTGCTCGAGCGTGTGTCGTCGTGGCTGCGCCCGGAGGGAATGCTCTTCGTCCACATCTTCACGCACCGCGAGGCGGCGTACCACTACGAGGCGGAGGAGGACTGGATCGGCCGCTACTTCTTCAGCGGCGGCACCATGCCCTCCGACGACCTGCTGCTGCACTTCCAGGACCACCTGGCCATCCAGGACCACTGGACCCACTCCGGAGACCACTACCGGCGCACCGCCGAACATTGGCTCGAGAACTACGACCGCAATCGCGAGCCGATCAAGCGTGTGCTGCGCGAGGCGTACGCCGATGAGGCGACCGTCTGGTGGAACCGCTGGCGCGTCTTCATTCTCGCCTGCGCCGAACTGTGGGGCCTTCGCGACGGCAGCGAGTGGCAGGTGTCGCACTATCTGTTCGCAAAGCGGTAGCGGCGCAACGAAAAACGCCCGGCCGCACGCGACCGGGCGTTGAGGAATCGGGTTGCAGTCGGCTCAGGCCGACTCGCCCAGCTGCCAGCGCCGGAACGCGACGAGGCTCGCGCCCTTGGGCAGGAGGTCCTTGACCTTCGTGCCGGGGTCCTTCACGAAGGGCTGCTCGGTGAGGGCGAGCTCCTCGAAGAGCTTGCGCATCTTGCCCTCGACGATCTTCTCGGCGATCTCCTGCGGCTTGCCGCTCTCCATCGCCTGCTCGATCGCGAACTTGCGCTCGCGCTCCTTCACGGCGTCGGGGATCTCGTCGGCCGTCACGCCCTGCGGACGCGGGACCGCCGCGGCGACGTGCATCGCGATGTCCTTGAGGACATCGTCGGACACGTCGCCCTTGGCCTGCACGATCACGCCGGTCTTGCCGTCGTGATGCAGGTAGACGCCGAACCGCGAATCGGCGCCGCCGTCGAGTTTCTCGACGCGCGCCAGTGAGGCGTTCTCACCGGTGGTGATGCGGACGTTGTCGACCTTTTTGGTCATCTCGTCCGTCGGCTCGATCATGCCGGCCGGCTGATCGAGGGCGAGCGTGGCGATCTCGTGCACAGCGTTGAGGAACGACTCGTTCTTCGCTGTGAAGTCGGTCTCCGCGCGCATCTCGGCGATCGCGGCGCCCTTGTCGGACACCGTCACCGCGATCCGGCCTTCGCCGGCGGCGCGATCGGTGCGCGTCTCCATCTTGCCCTTGAGCTTCTTGCGCAGGTACTCCTCGGCGGCCTCCATATCGCCGTTCGTGGCGTTGAGGGCCTCCTTGCAGTCCATCATGCCCAGGCCGGTCGCGGCGCGGAGGGCCATGACATCCTTGGCGCTGATCGCTGTCGCCATGCCTCGATCTCTCCCTTGTGCGCGCGGCTCGACAGCCATCGCGCGGGTGCTTGCGTCTTGTTCAGTCGGCGTCCCGGACTCGGTCGAGCGGGCCGCCGCGTGCGGTCGGTATCCGGTTCGCCCGGTCGGTCAGCCGGCCTTGCCTTCGCCGGCGCCCACCTTGGCGCCTTCGGCGGGCTCGCCCTCGGTCGCTTCCGCGGCCGCGCTGTCGTCGGCGCGGTACTGCGAGCGGCTCGAGCGCCGACGTTGGGAACCCCCGTCGGCGGCGCCCTCGTCGCGACCCTCGGCCTTCTCCGTCCGGCCCTGCAGGCCGTCGCTCACCGCGGCGCACAGCTCGCGGATGACCACGTCGATCGACCGCATGCTGTCATCGTTGCCGGGAACGGGGATGTCGGCCATATCCGGATCGCCGTCGGTGTCGAGCAGGCAGATCGTCGGAATGCCCAGCTTGCGCGCCTCGCGGATCGCGTTGCCTTCCTTGCGGACATCGATGATCACCAGCGCGCCAGGGAGCTTCTCCATCCGGCGGATGCCCTCGAGGTTCCGCTTGATCTTCTCCATCTCGCGACGGAGGCGGCTTTCCATTTTCTTCGAGTACGACTGGAAGTTGTCGGTCTGCTCGATCGCTTCGAGCTCCTCCAGGCGCTTCAGGCGCTGGCGGATCGTGCGGAAGTTCGTCAGCGTGCCGCCGAGCCAGCGCTCGGTGACATAGTGCATCTTCACCGGGGGGACGCGCTCCTCGAGCACGACCCGCGCCTGCTGCTTGGTGCCGACGAAGCAGACATCCTTGCCGCCGGCGACCGTCTTCGTGATGAAGCGCTTCGCCAGCAGGAGACCCTTGATCGTCTCCTTGATGTCAATGACGTGGATCCCGCCGCGCTTCCCGTAGATGTACGGGCGCATCTTCGGGTTCCATCCGCTGGTCCGCTGTCCGAAGTGGACGCCGGACTCAATCAGATCCTGCACGAGGGAATCGGCCATGAGATCCTTCCTGGCAGCGACGCCGGCGGCGACGAACTCGGGGGCCCGGCCCGTCCTGTTGCAGGGACGACGCCGCATGCCCTTCGCACGCCGCGAGGGGGCTCGCTTCGTTTGTGCCCGATCGACGGGCGATTGACGCTGGAACAACCACCTCCCCCGCAAGCCGCACCACACAGCCGCAGAGGTCCGGCCGCCGAGCGCGGCCGATCCGAAGAGTGTACCAGCCCCTCGCGCCTCGGCAACCGCCAAAGGCCGTCGGAGGCCGATTC
The DNA here is from genome assembly GCA_043101835.1 of Phycisphaerales bacterium. GTDB lineage: Bacteria > Planctomycetota > Phycisphaerae > Phycisphaerales > UBA1924 > JBICHM01. The sequence continues at coordinate 14,747 of JBICHM010000290.1, forward strand.
CCGGCCCCTCAGGCCCGGGCCTCGGCGCCCGCGGCGTATGTCAGACGCCCGGCGCAGTACACGCGCGACGCAAGCCCACGCACCCGCCAGCCCTCGAAGGGGGTAGATCGCCCCATGCTCGCAAAGCGGGCGCTCTCGATCGTCCATACCGCCTCGGGGTCGATCACCGTCACATCCGCCGGACCGCCTGCCTCCAGACGCCCGAGGCCGTGGGCATCGAGCCCGCACAGACGGGCGGGGTTCCAGGTCAGGAGGGCGATGAGGCGGGCCCAGTCGATCGCTCCGGTCTCCACCAGCGCCTCGCGATACAGGGGCAGCGCCGTTTCCAGGCCGACGATGCCGAAGGGCGCCGCTTCGAAGTCGCGCGCCTTCTCTTCGGCGGTATGCGGCGCGTGGTCGGTGCCCAGCACCGTGATCGTGCCGTCGGCGACGCCCTCGCGGAGGGCCTGGGCATCGGCATCGGTCCGCAGCGGGGGGTTCATTTTGGCGCGCGTGTCGTAGCCGAGGCAGGCGTCGTCGGTAAGCAGCAGGTGGTGGGGGGTCGCCTCGCAGGTGACGCGATCGCCGATCGCCGGGTCGCGCCGCGCCCGCCTGACGATCTCCACCGATCCGCCGCTCGAGACATGCTGGATGTGGTACGACGCCCCGATGTCGCGGTTGAGGCGGATGTCGCGCTCGACGATCACCTCCTCCGCGGCCCGGGGCCAGCCGCCGAGGCCGAGGCGCGTCGAGACCGCGCCCGCGTGCATCGCGCTGCCCTGCGTCATCGTCGGTTCCTGGCAGTGCTGCATGAGGGGGCGACCGACATGGCGCGCGGCGCGCAGCGCCTGAGTCATAAGGCCGGCGGACGCAATGACATCGCCATCGTCGGTGAAGGCCACTGCGCCGGCCTTCGCGAGCAGCGCGAACTCGGTGAGGCGTTCGCCCTGGCGCCCCACGCTCGCCGCGGCGGCGCAGAAGACGCGGCACGACCCCTCGTGCTCCGCCCGATCGGCCACGAAGCGCACGATCTCCGGCGAGTCGAGCGCCGGCGTGGTGTTCGGCATGCAGACGACGGTGGTGAACCCGCCTCGCGCCGCGGCGAGCGTGCCGGTCGCGATCGTCTCCTTGTGCTCCTGCCCCGGCTCGCGCAGGTGCACATGCGGGTCGATCAGCCCCGGGACGACGAGCATCCCCTCGCAGTCCACCACCTCGCACCCGCTCGGCGCCGGCAGGTTCTTCCCGATGGCGCCGATGGCGCCGGCGTCGAGGGCGACATCCATCACCCCGTCGGTCTCCGACGCCGGATCGATCACCCGTCCCCCGCGCAGCAGCGTCTTGCTCATGGGCGCGAGGATACCGGACGATCCGCAATCGCTCCCCTTGCAGGCGAGCGAGCCTCCATCGGTTCCGCACCGATTGCCGCCCCTCCGGCCCGGGTGTAGACTCGCCCGTCCGGCCCAGCCGGAGCCACGGGGCGTGGCGCAGCTTGGTTAGCGCGCTTGACTGGGGGTCAAGAGGTCGCTGGTTCGAATCCAGTCGCCCCGATTCGACGAGGTCTCGCCGCAGGGCGGGGCCTCGTTGTGTTTGGGGGCGCCGGCGCGCGTCAGCGGGTCGGATAGGTCCACCAGTCGCGCGCCGCCGCGTACTGGAGCGCGCGGAGGCCCTCGTACACAACCTCGCCCTCCGGACGCAGGCCGACCTTCTCGAGCACGCGGATCGAGCGCGTGTTGGCGGGCAGCACAAGGGCGATGATGCGCTCGAGGCCGATGCGTTCGAAGCCGAAGCGCATGCACGCGGCACACGCCTCCGTTGCGAATCCCTGCCCCCAGTGCGCCGGCAGGAGGCGGTAGCCGATGTCCACTTCGTGCAGATCGGGAAGGCGCTTCAGGCCGCAGAATCCGATCACCGCGCCGGTGTCCTTCCGCACGCACGCCCAGCGCCCGAAGCCGACGGTCTCGAAGTCCGGATACGACGCGATCGCCGCCGCGGCGTCGCCGAGCGAGGCAACCGGCGTCTCGCCCGTGAAACGCATCACCTCGGGGTCGCTGTTGAGCGCAAAGAAGGCCGGTGCGTCATCGGGCGTGAACGCCCGATGACGAAGTCGGTCGGTTTCCGGGCCTGTGCGATGGATCTGCATGCGCCGCCTCGCCGCTGGCTTTCGGGTCGTGACGCCCATTGTGCCGGATGGCGCGGTCGCCGTCTCCAATCGGGGAATAGCGACGACCCGTCGGGTGTTGCCCTGATCCGCAGGGCGGGCTGTCCGCGCTGCGATTCGAGGATCGAGCCGGTATGCGCCCCTGCGCCCAATCACAACGGCGGAGCCTCCGCAACGACCGGCGCGATGCGCTCCAGTCGTCGCTGAACGGCCTCGGCCTGACGCCCTTCTAAGGGCCCGCCACTGCGCAGCGCCCGCGCTGCGCGCCCGCCGCATCCTCCACGCCATCACATCCGCATTCATCCGCTCGCAGCGGCGCCTGCGCGTTGACGCCGCGCTGCGCGAAGCGGTCACCTGCATCACTTGCCATCTCGCCGACGCGGCGAGAAGGAGCATCGTCATGGATCCCCGTTTCGTCACCAAGGACATTCACGCGCTTCTCGATTACCCCGTCGCCTTCCTCCTCATGGGCGCGCCCTTCCTGCTCGGGTTGGGCGACTCCCACCCCGCCGCCCTGTGGCTGGGCGTCGCGACCGGCGTTGCGGCGCTCGTGCTCACGCTCCTGACCAACCATCGTCTCGGCGTCGTGCGCGTGCTGCCGTACTGGCTGCACGTCGCGGTGGACGGGCTCGTCGGCGTCACCTTTCTCGCGGCGCCATTCGTCCTCGGCTTCGACGGCATCGACGCCTGGTTCTACTGGGCCAACGGCGCCGCCGTCGCCACCGTCGTCTCGCTCAGCAAGCTCGAGCCGGCCGAGCAGCCTCGGCGCGCGCTCGCGTGATCGCTTCTGTCACCCGGGCGCGCGACAGCGCGCCCGGGTGGATTCTCGTTCGTCGCGCGCCGCGCCGGCCGGTGCGGCGACTGGAATTCCCTTCGTTCTCCCGCGGCGCCCCGCTAGTCTGCAGCAGGGCCCCGGGCAGGGGCTGTGCTGTTGTCTGTTCGAACGAGGGGAACAATCCGATGGAATCGCAGACCGATCGTCGCGCCATGCTCGCCGCCGCCGCAGGCCTCGGGGGCCTCGCCGTGCTCACCCGGCAGGCGGGCGCCGGCCCGCTGACGCCCCCCGGGGCGCCGGCATCGACAGGGCGCACGACCACCGAGATCTTCGACGATGTGCAGGCCGCGGGCGGCTCGCGCATCCCCGTCAACACGCTGCCCGCCGGCGGCGGGTTCCAGCACCAGATCACCCAGCCCGGCGCCTACGTGCTGACGGCGAATATCAACACCAGCGGCAGCGCCGCGCTGCTCGTTTCCGCGAACGATGTCGACATCGATTTCAACGGGTTCTCGCTGATCAACACCTCGAGCACATCGGGCCCCGGCGTCTCCGTGGGCAGCGGGTTCCACCGCACCCGCATCCACAACGGCGCCATCCGCGGCACCTTCTTCGCGCTCTCGCTGAACGACGAGTCCATCGTCGAGCGGATGCGCATCTCCGGCTTCGGCACACGCGCGATCGCGATCGACAACGATTGCATCGTGCGCGACTGCCTCATCCGAGGCGGCACGGGCGTGCAACTGACGGCAGGGGACCGCTGCCTGGTCGTGAACTCCACCTTCTCCGGGTCCAGCGCGATCATTGCCGGCAGCCAGTTTCAGATCGATCGCTGCACACTCGAGACCACCACCGGCGCGAACTTCGGCATCCAGTGCGGCGGCATCTCGCGCGTCTCGAACTGCATCGTCCGCAACTACGCGGTCGCCGGCATCACGGTGAACGACACCTCGGCCGTCGAGGGGTGCGTGCTGAACAACAACGGCGACGGCATTATCCTCAACGACAACTGCCTCGCGCGCGGGAACAATGTCGACTTCCACCCGCAGGGCGTCGGCATCAAGATCCAAGGCTCGCGCAGCCGCCTCGTAGAGAACCACATCTGCCGCGCCGCGACCGGCATCGAGGCCACCGCCGGCGACAACATCGCCTACGGCAACACGATCCTCGACTGCAGCATCATCGTGAACGGCCCGGCCGGCAACAGCTTCCCGCTGACCACCTTCTCCCTGACAGATCGGAAGAGCACACG
>JBICHM010000291.1:0-8041 GCA_043101835.1 Phycisphaerales bacterium
CCTCGCTGCGCGATGCGCTGGGGTTCCGCTGCGTCGTCGTGCACGGCCAGCGACGCAGCGCTGCGGCCTCTGTGGACGAATGCGCGTCGTTCGACGCCCCATTCACCGCGCGCCCCGTCATCTCGACTGGCGCCGGCGACCACTTCAACGCCGGCTTCGTGCTTGCCTCGTGCCTCGGCCTGCCACTCGCCGAGCGCCTCGCCTGCGCGAGCGCCGTCGCCGGGCGCTACGTGCGCACGGCGCACTCGCCGACGCGCGGCGAACTGCTCTCGATGCTCCGCGACATGCCGGCGCCCGAGGGCGCTTAGCCGAGCGCTACTTCGCCGCCGCCATGCCCATGCACCTGCGCCACGTGCTCAACTGGCCGAGGTGCAGCATGGGGTGGCCGATCAGCATGAAGGTCGTGATGTGGCCGACCGTCGGGAACCGATCCTGCATCGCCATCGTGTTCGGACGCGCGAAAACGTCGTCTGCGGTCTCGTCGAGGAGGCCGATTACCGCGTCATGGCGCGCGTTGTATCGCTCGATGATCTCTGCCATGGGCGGGTAGATTGAGCCGTCGGGGTCGTCGCGGCACTCGCTCTTCAGATCGAACATCGCCTCGAGCGATGCGCTCACCGGCTGCGCCACATCGGCGCGACCCAGCAGCGGCAGCAGTTTGTCGGGATACACCGACAGGTGGCCGAGAATCCACGCGGGGTGGTTCGCGTCGACGCCCTTCGGCTTGCGCGCGAACTTCGACGCCTCGATGCCCTTCGTCAGCCGCTCCGCGTACGAGCGGCACACCTTCGCCGACGCCGCGATCATTGATCCCGTGGCCATGTGCCCAGTGTCCTTTCGAGGTTGCCCCACGCCGCGCCGTACCGAGGCGCGGTCGGCACTGTAGCGCCCCGAGCAGGGATTCCGCCTCGCAAGGTGAACGGCCACCCCCCGTCGACCCGTAGAATCCTCCGATGCCCGACCTGGCCACTCTCGCCCGACGCGCCGCACGCCGGAAGGCGACCGCCGACGCCATCCGCGTCGGCGGCCCGGCGATGCTCACCGCCTGCGCCGGCAGCGCCCTTGCGGTCGGCGTCGATCGGCTCGTCGGGCTGGGGGCTCCGCTGCCGCTGCTCATCGCGGGGCCGCTGGCGTTCGGGGTCGCCTTCATCGCGTGGCGCGTGTGGCGATCGCGTCGGGGCGCCCACGCGGCGCTCGCGCGGGTGGACCACGCCCTCGCGATGCGCGACCGCCTCTCCAATGGCCTGGCCTTCGAGGCCGCGGGCGACGACGACCCCTTCGCGCGGGCAGCGGTGCGCGAGGCGGCCGACGCCGCGACTTCGGTGCGCCTCCGTCGCGCGATCCCCGTCCGCTTCGACTGGACCTGGTGGGCCTGGCCGGCGGCCCTGGCCATCGCGATCAGCGCCGGGGCGCTCGTGCCCTCCCGCGCCGCAACGGCGCGTCAGCGTCAGGCCGAGGCCGAGCAGGCGACGCGCAGCGCCGCCGACGACGCCCGGCGCGATGTACAGGCCGCCGCAGAGCGCGCCGCAGCACTCACGCGCGACGACGCCGAGGATCCGGAATCGCTGCGCGTGCTCGATGACATCGCGCGCCAGCTCGACGAGGGCGCGACCACGCCCGACGGCGCGCGGGCCGGCGCCGCGGATGCGCTCTCCGACCTCGCCGACGATCTCGAGCAGGACGCCGAGCAATCCGAGCGTGAATCGGAGGCCCTGCAGGAGCGGTTCGACGGCGTTGCGCCCGAGGACACCGACGAGGCCGATCCCGGCGCCGATGCGCTGGGCAGGGCGCTCGAGGAGTTCGACCTCGATCGCGCCGGCGAAGCGCTCGACGAGATGCGCGAACGCGTGGGCAGGATGACGCCCGAAGAGCGCGAGCGCCTGGCGCGCGATCTCGAATCGCTCTCCGACGCCATCGCGCGCCGAAACGCAGACGACGCCCAGGCGCCCGATGCCCCCGAACCATCTCCTGAGGAGATCCGCGACCGGATGCTCGAAGAGGGCGCCGACCCCGCCGACGCGCAGCGCGCCTTCGACGAGGCGCAGGAGCGCGAGCGCTCGCGCGACGCCGAGCGTTCGGCGGAGGAACGCGCCAGGGATCTTGAAGAAGCGCTCCGCGACGCCGCCGAGCGTGTGCGCGAGCCGCAGCCACCCGCCGACCAGCCGCAGGATGCGCAGCCGGAGCAGCAGCCATCGGATCAGTCGCAGGATTCCCAGCGCGACGGGCAGGCCGAGGGCTCGCCAGAGACCGGGCGACAGGGCGGCGGCGAGCAGACCGGCGAGCAGGAGGAGCGCCAGCCGACGCCCCAGCAGTCGCAGGAGGGCGGTCCCGGCCAGCAGCAGCCGGGGCAGGCGCAGAACGAGGGCGAGCAGCAGGGCGCCGGCGAAGAACAGGCCGAGGGGCAGCGCCCTCAGGAAGGGTCCGACGGCGAGTCGGGCGAGCAGGCGCAGGACCGAACGAGTCCCGAGAGCGGGGAAGAGGAGATCGGCGAGGCCGGCGAGGGTGGCAACAGGCAGGGCACGCCCGAGCCGGGCGCCACGCCGACGCCGGGGCAGGAATCACCCCCTGAGGGCGGCGCCGAGGACGCCGGCGCCCCGTCACCCGACGGCTCGCCCGGCAGTCCGGCGGGCGACGGCCCGCCCGATGAACAGGCCATCGAGCGCGCCCGGCGCGTGATCGAGGAAATGCGCAGGCGCCAGGAGCAGGGCGGCCAGCAGCGCGAGAACGCTGAGCGCGTGCGCGAAGAGGCCGAGCGCATGCTCGAGGAGATGAGCCCGGAGCAGCGCGAGCAGATGCGCCGCTGGGCCGAGGCGCTCGAAGAGCAGCAGAGCGGCGACTCCGACGACGGCCCCGGCGTCGGGTCGCGTGGCGATGGACCCACCACCGCGTCGCGCCCCGCCGAGCGCGCGCCGGTCGAGACCGAAGGCGTGGATGCGCGACGGGAGCCGGAAGTCGCCGGCGATGATGAACGCGTCGTCGGCGAGTGGTACAACCCGATGGGCCCCGAGCGCGCAGCGCCGGGCGAGGTCGATTCGCAGGCGCAGCGCCGCCTGCGCGACGCCGCTGAAGCCGCGGAACGCGCCGTTGAAGATCAGGCGGTGCCGAACCGGTACCGCGATCTCGTGAAGCGGTACTTCCGTCGCCTGCCGGAGATGGCGCCGGCGCCGGGATCGCCGCCTCCCGCCGAGGACGTCCGCCCGCGCGAAGGCGGGAGCGAGGCCGAAGGAACCGACACGGGCGCCCGCTGATCGGCGCCGGAGCGACGCGTGGGCGTGCGATTCGACGACCCAATCTGGCTGCTGCTGCTCGTGCTCGCGATCCCGCTGGCCTTTGCCGGGCTGCGCTGGATGCGCGCCATGAGCCGCCTGCGCGCCTGGACGGCGATCGCGGCGCGCGCGGGCGTCATCGCCATCATTGCCTCGATGCTCGCCGGCGCAAGCAGCGTCCGGCGCGTCGACCGCATGGCGGTGATCGTGGTGGTCGATGTCTCCGGCAGCGTCCGGCGTTTTGCGCCGACGGAGGACGCCGGCGGGCGCGCCGTCGGCGTCATCGAACGCGCCCGCGCCTGGATCGCCGGGGCGCAGCTATCGATGGGCGCCGACGACCTCCTCGGGGTTGGTGCCTACGACGCGGGCGCGATCGCCGTCGCGGCGCCGCGCGTCGGCGGCTGGGACGTCGCCGACATCCCGCTCGATGTGACCGCCGGCGAGGGCAGCGACCTCGCGCGCGCGATCGAACTCGCCGGGGCCTTGCTGCCGCCCGACGCCGCGGGACGAATCGTCGTCATCAGCGACGGCGTGCAGACCGCCGGCGACGGCGCGCGCGCCGCCGCGGGCGTGCGCGCACCGATCGATGTCGTGCCGATCGCCTACAGCGTGGCCGGGGAGACGCTCGTCGAGTTTGTCGATGCGCCCCCCACCGCGGCTCGCGATTCGACCGTCACCGTGCGCATCGGGCTGCGCGCCGCGACGCCCACGCGCGGCGTGCTGTACCTGCGCCGCGAAGGCGAGATCATCGACATCGATCCCGACGCCGCCGGCCTCGGCCGGCGCATCACGCTCGACGAAGGCCTCAATGTGGAGCTCGCGCAGGTCGAGCTCGACGATCGCCCGATCCACCGATTCGAAGCGATCTTTGAGCCCGATGAGAATGCGCCCGACGCCGTAGCGCAGAACAACCGCGCCGAGGCCTTCACCGTCGCGCCTGGCGCCGGGTCCGTGCTTGTCGTCGACGGCGTCTCCGACGGCGCCCCCGACGGTGCCGGGCGACGCCTCGCCGACACCCTCGCCGATGCGGGGCTCAGTGTGGAGACCATCGCGCCGCTCGCGGCCCCCACCGACCTGCTCAGCCTGCAGGCCTACGACCTGGTCATCCTCGAGAACGTCGCCGCCGACGAACTCCCGCGCCCGACGCAGGCCCTCCTACCCGACTATGTCGGCGAGCTCGGCGGTGGGCTGCTCATGACCGGCGGCCCGGACGCCTTCGGTCCCGGCGGCTGGAAGGGCTCGCCCATCGAGGAGATCCTGCCGGTCCGCCTCGACATCCCCGAAGAACTCGTCGTCCCCTCGGCTGCGATCATGATCGTGCTCGACTCCTCCGGCTCGATGGGGCGCACGGTGCTGGGTGGGTCGCGCTCGCAGCAGGAGATCGCCAACGACGCCGCGGCGATCGCCATCCGCACGCTCGATGCGCGCGATCTCATTGGTGTCATCGAGTTCTCCGAGTCGTGGAGCGAGGTCGTCCCCCTCAGCCCGAACACCAACCCCGACCGCTCCGCCGATCGCGTGCTTGGCATTTCGCCCGGCGGCGGCACGAATCTCTACCCAGCGCTCGTGCGCGCCGGCTCGCTCATCAAGCAGGTCGAGGCGCAGGTGAAGCACGTTATCGTGCTCAGTGACGGTCAGAGCGAAGGCGACGCGTCGAGCGGCGTCGCGACGGCGACGGACCTTGTGCGCAGCGGCGTCAGTGTCACCACCATCGCCGTCGGCGACGGCGCCGACGTCGAGACCCTGCGCGCCATCGCCGACGCCGGGGGCGGCGCCTTCCACCAGGTCACCAATCCATACCTGCTCCCGCGCATCTTCATCCGCGAGGTGCGCGTCCTCCGTAACCCGCTTGTGCGCGAAGCGACCATCCCGGCGCGCATCCTCCCCACCGGGTCAGCGCTCACGCAGGGCCTTCCGCGCCCCGTCCCGGCGCTCGCCGGCATGGTGCTGACGCAGGCGTGCAGCGAGCCCGGCCTCGTGAACGCCATCGCCGCGCCCTCCGGCGAGCCGCTGCTGGCCCACTGGAATGTCGGCGTCGGGCGCGTCGGCGCGTGGACGAGCGATGCGCATCGCTGGGCTGCCAACTGGCTGGACTGGCCCGGCTATCGCGTCTTCTGGACGCAGGCGGCGCGCTCGCTTGCGCGACCGAGCGCCGGGCGCGCTTTCGACCTCACGAGCGACATCGAAGGCGACACCCTCCGTCTGCGCGTCGAAGCCGTCGACGAGGAGGGCGAGCCCGTCGATCTGCTCACGATCCCGGGCGTCGTCTACACGCCCTCCGGCGAGCGCCGCGAGGTGCGCCTCGCGCAGGTCGGGCCGGGCCTCTACGAGACCGAACTCGACGCGCCCGACAGCGGCGCCTACGTCGCCGCGCTCACGCCGCGCCGCGCCGGGCAGACACTCACCCCCGTGATCGGCGGCGTGTCGAAGGCCACCAGTCCCGAATACCGGCGCCTGCGATCAGATGTCGCAGCGCTCCAGGCGATCGCCGCGGGCAGCGGCGGGCAAGTGCTCGACCTGACCGCCCCCGCCGAAGCGCGCCTCTTCGAGCGCGGACGCATGGACCCCGTGCGCGCCGAATCGCCCCTCTGGCGAACCCTGCTGCTCTGGCTGCTGGCCGTGCTCCTGCTCGACATCGCCACGCGCCGCATCGCGTGGGACCGCTTCTTCGGGCCGGAGTTCGCGGCCGAGCTGCGCCGCCTCGGCGAGGAGGAGCGCCGCCTCGCCGCCGCCGGCGCCGGGCGACTCGACGCCCTCCGCAAGCGCAGCGAGGGCGTGCGCGACCGATTCGCCGGCGCCCAGCCGACGCGCGCCGGCCGGCCTGTTCGACGCGCCCGACGCCCCGTCGAGGCGGAGGAGCCGGCGCCCGAGCCTCCGAAGCCGGATGCGGAGGAATCCGCCGGCGGCCTCCTGGCGGCGAAACGACGGGCCAACGAGCGATTCCAGGCGCCGCGCCGGGGCGAGGAGCCCGGCGATGACACCCGCGCCGGCTAAGGCGCAGGATCGGCACGACCGGGGCCGGTACACTCCTCCCGATTCCGCACGCCCCCCCGCCGGGGGGTGCGCGACGCCGTGGGGGCGTGAGACGGGGATCAATCCGTGGAGCGAGCGGAGTTCGAACGCATCGCTATGGAGCAGCTCGACGCCGTGCATCGCATGGCGTTCCAGCTGGCCGGCAACGCCCAGGACGCCGCCGACCTCGTGCAGGACACCTACCTGCGCGCGGTGCGGGCGCACGCGACCTTCGAGGATCAGGGCCGGGGCATCCGCCCGTGGCTCTTCACGATCCTCCACAATGTCTTCTACTCGCGGATCAAACGCGAGGCCCGAGCGCCGCGCGCTGTGGACGAGTTCTACGGCGCCGCCTCGAGCGAAGGCGCCCCCGACGATCCGCCGCCCGCGTGGGATCTGGCCTCCTTCGACTGGGAGCAGGTGGATGAGCGTCTGAAGGCGGCGATCGACGGCCTCTCCCCCGACCATCGCAGCGTGCTGCTGCTCTGGGGCGTCGAGGGGATGAAGTATCGCGAGATCTCCGAGATCCTCGGCGTGCCGATCGGCACCATCATGAGCCGGCTCCACCGGGCCCGGAAGGCCGTCGCGGACGCCCTCGAGGCCGACGCAGCCGACCTCGGCCTCCAGCACTCCGGGACCCGACGACCGTCCGAGAACGCGCCCGATTCGGCGAGCGATTCGAGGGAATGATTTGTCCCCGAGCGGGGTTCACCATCAGCCCGGCAAGGGGAACGCCGGACGACGCACCCAGCCCACGCACGAGCGACCATGGCCGACAGCCGACCCGACAACGCACACGACCGCCCGACCGGGGATGACCTTTCCATCGGGGCGCTCCTGCGCCTCGGCGCCGACGACGAACTGACCGCGCCGGAAAGGGAGCGCCTCGCGGCGCACCTGCGCGCCCACCCCGAAGACGCCGCTCGGCTCGACACCGAACGCGCCATCCGGGCGCGTGTCGGCCAGACGCTCGAACGTTCGCCCGCGGCTCCGGCCGATCTGCGCGATCGCGTCGCCTCCATCCTCCGGGGCGACGCCGATGAGGCGCCGGTCATCCGCCGGACCGATCGCTCCTTCTGGCGGCGCTCGCTCGCCCCGCTCGCGATCGCCGCGAGCCTGCTGTTGGTCGTCTCCGCATCGATCGTCATCCGGCAGGCCGCCATCCGCTCGGGTGAACCGACGTGGATGGACGCGAGCTTCGGCGCCGCCGTCGCGAGCTTCGTCGAGCGTGAGCACTCGCGCTGCGTCGGGCTGAACGACGAGACGAACATGAAGTTCGTCACGAACACGCTCGAGGGGGCCCACGCCCTCATGCAGGACCGCCTCGGAACCACGGCGCGCTCGCTCGACCTCTCCGGACAGGGGCTCGAACTCACCGGCGCCGGGGCCTGCCATGTGCCCGGTGAGGGCAAGTCGGTGCACCTGCTCTATCGCCCGACCGACGGGCGGGACGGCGCGGTGAGCCTCTTCGTGCAGGCCGGCGCCCCGGGCTTCCAGGGTGTGGACGAGTCGTGCATCTGTCTCTCCGAGCTGGCCGAGGGGGAAGAGGTGCTCGTCTGGCGGCGCGACGGGCTGGTTTTCTACCTCGTCTGCCCCGAGAGCGACGGCCCGGCCTCCGGCATCCTCGATGCGCTGGACGCCCCGACGTCTCGGTCCTTCCTCTGAGGCCCCCTGCCTCACCCCAGTCCGAGAACGCGAATCCGGCGCGACTCGATCTGCGCGATCAGCGCGAGCCTCGCCCGGCCGATCGTCTAGAATTGGGG
>JBICHM010000292.1:0-28719 GCA_043101835.1 Phycisphaerales bacterium
GCAGGTCGAGCAGACGGTGACGCCGCCGAAACTCGTCGACCTTGTTGCTCCGCACCGCCATGATGAAGGCGTTGGTGAACGCTTCGCCCGTCGTGTACAGCACGCGCGCCCCGGGGCGGCCTTCAAGGAATCGGGCGGCGATGCCCTGCAGGAGGTGCGTCTTGCCAAGCCCGCACGCGCCATGGATGAACAGCGGGCTCACGCCCGCCTGCGGCGCATCTTCGATAAGGCGCAGCGCCGCGGTGTGGGCGAGCCGGTTGGCGTCGCCGACGATGAAGTTGTCGAGCCGGTGGCGCAGCGTCGAGAGGCGACGCGCCGACTCGGCCTCCCGCACGCGTGCCGGCGCCGGGCGAACGGGCGCCGGCGCATCGGCGACCGGCGGGGCGAGGGTCTCCTGATCGAACGCCTCCGGCGACGCGCAGAATCGCACGGTCGCGCCGGTGTTCTCGAGCACTTCGCCTGCGGCGCGGCGCATCGTGTCGCCGAACCGCCGGCGCATCCACTCGGCGCTGAAGGCCGACGGGGTCAGCACATCCACATCGCCGGCGCCCTCCGCAACCCGGAAGCGCGCCGCGCTCCCGAGATACTTGTTGAACTGCTCGTCGCCGAGGACCTCTCTGACCCTGGTGATGAACCGTTCCCGGAGCGACGCGCTGGCGGTCGTGGCTGTCACGGACCCTCTTCCCTTCACTCTGGGCGCCGGCGCCTCATGCGTCCGGCGCCGACAGGCGCGACTGGAGACCGAGTCCGTTCGAACAGCGACCCGCCGCGCCCCCGACGCACGGACAGCCCGACCGCCGGCGGCTCGCCTCCTGCGAGAGGAGACGACCGCCGGGGCCGACGCCGACGCACCGATGGACCCTCCGCGAACGGAGGCCGCCGGCGCTTCCAGCATCGAATGGGCTGTTGCGGGGAATGCGGCTTTCGTCGCGGCCCCCACGGGTCCGGGCGATCCGTTCCATGACCACCCGGCGACAGGTTAGGAAGTCCTCACGCCGCGCACAATACGCGCATCGCCAGTTGCGCGCGCCGCGGCGCGCATCGCCCCGGTTTCATCGGACTTTGCGCGCACGAAGAAAACTTCTCCACGCGTCCGCGACGCGCGTGCATCAATCGTGGAAATCCGGAGGAAACGCGCCAAGGCGCACACGCCGTCAACCGCGGCGCGACACTGCGCGCACGAACGCGATCCGCTCGGCGAACAGCCGGAACCCGAAGGAGTCGTAGAGCTTGCGCGCCGGCGCGTTCCGCGCGTCCACCGCGCACGCAACCGTCCGATGCTTGCGCGTCGCCAGCGCGCTGAGCCCCACCCGCAGCAGACGCTGCGCCAACCCCCGACCCCGAATCGACGGCGCCAGTCCGAGGTACACCAGTTCCGTGTTGCCGTGGTCCGGACACGGGTTCAGCAGCAGCGCGCCGCGCGGGGTGTCGCCGTCGAAGACCAGCCACCACAGGCGAGGATCCCACCGCCCCGTGCTCCGGTGGCTTTCAACCACGTCAATCGTGCGACGAAGCCCGTGCAGCTCCGGGCAATCGAGTGTGTCCTCGTACGAGGCCTCCAGGGCCGCCGCGAGCGCATCGTCATCGCCCTGGCGCCACCGGCGCACCGTCACGCCATCCGGCCATTCCTCCGCAGGGGCCTGGACACCCTCGCCCCAAGGCCGTCGGAGGTACTGCAGCGCACCGATGCGGGTGAACCCCGCCGCGCCCAGCGCGTTCTCCAGGAGCGGCGTCCCGGTTTCCAGCAGCGCCTGGATCAACTCAGGCCCTTGGCGCGAGCCGCACGCCGAATCAACGAGGGCGCCCACCTCCGACGTGTCACCCGGCCGCCCCGGAGACGAGCAGAAGAGCATCGCCGTCCGGCCGGCCCCGGGCACGAGGGCGCAGGCGTGGCGAACCCGGTCGCGATTCGCATCGGTGGAACACCAGAAACAGGAAAGGTCCATCCCCTGGGCCCGTGCCGCCTCGAGAAACCGCCGCCCGGCCCGTGGGGAGGCCTGCGACGGGGCGCCGACGAGGGCGTCCGCGGCGGCCACCAGATGGCGGGCGGGAACCGGCCCCACCACCCACGGCGTACAAGGGGATGCGGGGTCGCTCCCGTGCGATGCATCGGGCTGGCTGGGAGTGGGCGTCGCGCGCACGCGCGTGGTCTCCTGCGTCCGGTCGGCCGGCGCGGGACGCCGTTGATCGGGTTCCCGCATCGACTAGACTAGGTGACTCGGCCCTTCGCGGGCCATCGCCGCACGAATTCGGCTTCCGGGCCGCTCCCCGAGGGAGTCTCCATGCGATCACGATTCGCCCGCTTCGCCCGTCTCCGCGTCCCGCCGGTCACCCTGGCCGTCGTCGCGGCCCCGATTCTCGTCGGCGCCCCGATGCCCGGACCCGCTGCGCAGGCGTGGGCGGCGCCGGAGCCCTCCCTCATCCCGACCCGCTGGCAACTCGACATCACGCCCGGACCGCTGCGCGTGGCCGAGGTGCTCGTCTCCAGCCAGGTTGCCGGCCCGAACGGCTCGGTCATCACCGTCGAGGAGCCGCGCCGGTTCTTCTACCTGACCTACACGGTCACGAACGCCACCGGACAGGACCTGATGTTCGCGCCCTCGTTCGAACTGGCGACCGACGCCGGCGAACTCGTCAAGTCCGGGCGAGGCGTCCCCGCCGAGGTCACGCGCGAGGTTCTCAACCGCCTCCGCAACCCCTTCATGCAGGATCAGATCGGAATCATCGGGAACCTGGGCCAAGGCCCCGAGAACGCCAAGGAAGGGGTCGTGATCTGGCCGGCCGACAACCTCCGCGTCGACGAGATCACCATCTTCGCCAGCGGCTTCAGCGGCGAGTCCGAGCGGGTGCGCCGCCCGGACACCGGCGAAGAGGTCGTCCTCCGCAAGGTGCTCATGCTCCGCCACGAGACCCCCGGCACCATCGCCCGCCAAGGCGACGACCCGCTCGAGCGGGTGCAGCAGCGCTGGATTTTGCGCTGATCCGTCGCTACCCTTCCCGGCTCGATTCCGGCGGAGCACGACGCCCCCCGGTCTGTTCTCGTCACACGCGGGCCGCGCGCCCGTCGCCAGCAACGGATCTTCGCCATGGCACATAAGAAGGGTCAGGGCTCGACCAAGAACGGTCGCGACTCCAATCCCCAGTATCGCGGCATCAAGCTCTACGGCGGCGAGCACGCCATCCCCGGCGCAATCATCATCCGCCAGTGCGGCACCAAGCATCGCCCCGGCTACATGGTCGGGCGGGGCAAGGATGACACCCTCTTCGCGCTCTGCGAGGGCACGGTCGTGTTCCGTGGCCGCCATGTGCACGTGAACCCGGCTGACCCTGCGGCTGTCCGCCCCTTCTACCTGCAGGCCGACGGCGCCACCGCCAACTGATCCGGCCCTTGCGCCGATTGACGATTGTTCACGCCGCCGGTTCGCTGGCGGCGTCTTTCTTGCGCCCGCGGCGCACCGCCCGCTCGCCCACCAACCCCGAGACCGTCACCCACACGCCATGTTCGCCGATCACGCGGAGATCTACGTCAAAGCCGGCGACGGCGGACCGGGCTGCATGTCCTTCCGGCGCGAAAAGTACATCCCCAAGGGCGGTCCCGACGGCGGCGATGGCGGGGATGGCGGCGACATCGTCGTCGTCGCCGATGACAGCGTGCAGACGCTGCTCGACTTCCGCGGCACGCACCACTGGCGTGCGCGCAGCGGCGAGCCCGGACGCGGCAAGGACCAGCACGGCGCCAGCGCTGCGCCGCTCGAACTCCATCTGCCCATCGGCACGATGATCTTCGCCCGCCCGGCGCGCGAGGAACAGGCGCACGACATCGATGCGCTCGAGTTCCTCGACGCTGCGGACGCCGAACGCGAAGCCTGGCCCGACGACGAGGAGCGCCTCGTCGCCGACCTCGAGCCCGGGCAACGCGTCGTCATCGCGCAGGGCGGGAAGGGCGGCTTCGGCAACGCACACTTCAAGACCGCCACCAACCAGGCCCCGCGCCAGACGACCCCCGGCGGCGACGGCGAGGCGTTCCATCTGCGCCTCGAACTGAAGCTCTTCGCGGATGTCGGGCTCGTCGGGATGCCGAACGCCGGCAAGAGCACTTTTCTACGCGCGGTCTCCCGCGCGACGCCGAAGGTCGCCGACTACCCCTTCACGACGCTCGCCCCGCACCTGGGCATCGCGGAGCTCGATAGCGCCCGGCGCATCGTCGTCGCGGATATCCCGGGGCTGATCGAAGGCGCCAGCAGCGGCGCCGGCCTCGGCCACGAGTTCCTGCGCCACATCGAGCGCACGCGCGTCCTGCTGCACCTCATCGAGATCGATCCTGCCGACAGCTCCGACCCGGTGGACAACTACCGCGCCATCCGCGCCGAGTTGAACGCCTACTCCCCCGAACTCGCCGCGAAGCCAGAACTGCTCGTCGTCAGCAAACTCGACCTCGTCGGGGGCGCCGAGGATCGGCGCGAGGCGGTCGAACTCGTGCGCGAACAGCTCGGCGTCGGCGATGCCACACCGATCTTCGGCCTCAGCAGCGCCGATGGCGACGGCGTGCGCCCGATTCTGGAAGCCTGCTGGGATCTCGTCGGCGAGCGCCGCCCGGGCTGGTCCGGCGTCGAATCGCAGCACTAAAGGTCGTGCAGCAACTCCTCTTCGCTCCGACCACGCCGGCGGCGTGCCTGGGCAAGCGTGTCGGCCATGTAGAGCGCGATGGCCACCCAGATCAGCGCGAAACTGGCCAGCTGCGGCCGGCCGAACGCCTCCTGGTAAACCAGCACCGCCAGGAGCAGCTGCCCCGTCGGCGCGAGGTACTGCAGCAGTCCCATCGTCGCCAGCGGCAGGCGGTGGGCCGCGGTTGTGAAGCAGAGCAGCGGCACGATTGTCACCGGTCCGGCCAGTGTCAGAAGCAGCGAGAGGCGCGGCCCCGCGGAGATGAATGACGCATCTCCGGCGACCAACAGGTAGGCGAGATACCCGAGCGCCAGCGGCAACAGCAGCGTGACCTCGCAGAAGAGCCCGGGGATGGGCTTCACCGTCGCCGTCTTGCGCACCAGTCCGTAGAACCCGAAGGCCAGTGGCAGCGCCAGCGCGATCCAAGGCAGTTCGCCGAGCGCCCACACGCGCACGCCGACGCCGGCCGCCGCGAGCGCGATCGCCAGCCACTGCAGTCGCGACGGCCGCTCGGAGAGGAATATCGCGCCGAGTGCGACACTCACGAGGGGGTTGATGAAGAACCCAAGGCTCGCCTCGCTCACCCGGTTGGTGAGGACCGCGTAGATGTACACGAACCAGTTCACGCCGATCAGCCCTGTGCTGATCAGGATGAGGCGCATCTGCCGGCGCACTCGGAACACCGCGATGACCTCCCCGAATCGGCGACGCCACAGCAGCACCAGCGCAAGGACGGGCGCCGCCCAGATCACTCGGTGGGCCAGCACCTCAACCGAGTTGGCGCTCGCAACCGCCTTGAAGTAGATCGGAAAGAGGCCCCACCAGAGGTAGCCCGCGACGCCGTAGGCATACCCGGCGCGCACCGAACCGTGCGCAGGCGGCGCTGCGCCCGCGTCGGGCAGCCGTTCGGGGGTGATCTCAGCCGTGCTGGTCGACACGCGCCGCAACCTTTCGCGAAGGCGGCCCCCACGACGGACCGGCCCCGGGGAGGGGGAGTGGGGAGGGTAGGCCGCCAACGCGCAGAAAAGCGGCCCCCCCGGCCTGTGCGTCGGGGGAGCCGCCGATGGGCGTCGAGATCTCGGAGGCCGCTCAGAAGATCTCGAAGTTCACCCACGGGTTGGTCGTCGTGATCGGGCTGTAGTTGTTCGAGATGATCGTGCCGTAGACGTTCGTGCCCGTCTGCTGGTAGCCGACGGTGCAGTTGCGCGCGGTGTTGCGGATCATGAAGTCGCCCTGCGCGGTGATGTAGAACCCGCGGTTGCAGTCGGTGGCGTTGTTGGAGTCGAGGCGGTTGCCCGCGCCCGAGGTGCGAAAGCCGGCGCCGGCGGCGATGCCGTCGCCGCACCCGGACGCGGTGTTGTTGGTGATCGTCGCCGAGCCGAGGGCGTTGACGCCGTTCTCGTCGCACAGGCGCAGTGTGCAGTTGGTGACGGTCGAGCCAACACTGACCTGGATGCCGTTGCCCGTGGCGTCGTAGACCGAAACATTCGTGACCGTCACGCCGGTGCTTCCCAGGACGCCATCCCCCCCCGCAGTGCGCACGGTCGAGTCGCTCAGCGTTGAGCCGACGCCGAGCAGGAAGCCATTGAATGCGACCGATCTGACCATGCAGCCGCGGGCTGCCCCGTGCGCTCCAAGCCAGATCCCGTTGCCGGCACTTTCGATCACCGCACATGACTCGACCACGCCCTCGTTGACGGCGAGCGCGTAGGAAGAGGAGCTGCCGCCCGCAACATCACGAGTCGAGACGCAGCCGCGAATGACGCCCGAGCCGATCCAGATGCCCTGGGCACTGTTGTCGCTCGTGCGGACACTCTCAACGAGGACGCCGTCGGCGCTGTCGAGCACAATTCCTCCGCTCCACCCTCGGACAGACCCGTTGCGGACGGAGATATTGGTCTGCACGCCACTGTCCTGGATCGCCGTCCCGGTTCCGCCGATCAGGGCGAACCCGTTCAGATCAATCGACACCTCGCTCGCGGCGACCGTGATGCCGCCGCCCGCCGCGGCGATGTTCTCCGCCAGGTAATACGATCCCGGCTGATTGATCGTCAGCGGCAGATCCGCCGCGAAGATCGGCGTCCGCGCCTCGACGACATCCAGCGCCTTCATCGTCGGGCCCGGCGCGCCGGGCGGATTCAGGTCGCCGGCAAGGGCCGCGGGCGCAAACGCGATGGCGCCGAGGCAGGCGATGGCGCGGAGTCGGTCGATACGCATGGTCTTGTCTCCTCAGGTCGTGTGCGCCGCGCTCGAAGCGCGGCGTCGTCGTCTCATGGAAGTTCGAAGTTCACCCACGGATTCGTGGTGGTGATCGGGCTGAAGTTGGTCGTGATGATCGTTCCGTAGGCGCTCGTCCCGACCTCCGCGTACCCGCCCAGCGAGCAGTTGCGCGCGGTGTTTCGAATCAGGAAGTCGCCTGACTCGGTGACGTAGAAGCCCCGGTGGCAGCTCGCGGCGTTGTTGGAGTCGAGCCGGTTGCCGCCGTTCTCGGTGCGGAATCCGGCGCCGTCGACCAGGCCGTTGCCGCAGCTCGTCGCGTTGTTGTTCGTGATCAGCGCGCCGCCTCGCGCATTGACGCCGTTGTACGAGCAGAAGCGGAAGGTGGAGTTGGTGATCGTCGCGCCGGTGAAGGTGTCGACGCCGTCGCGACCAGCGCTGTCCACCGTCACACCGTTAATCGTCACCCCGCTGGAGCCGTTCACCCCGTCGAGGCCGGTGGTCGAGATCGTCGAGTCAACAAGCGTGGACCCGCTGGCGAGGAACACGCCATTGCCGGCGACATTGTTCACCGTGACGCCGCGCACCGTGCCGTTGACGCCCATCCAGATCCCGCTGCCGTTGCTGTCGATCACAGCGCAGCTCTCGATGACGCCCTCGGTGACGGCCAGCGCATACGAGCCCGTCGAAAAGCTCAGCACATCGTTGGTGGAAACGCAGTTTCGCACAACGCCGGTATTCACACAGATGCCCTGAGATCCGTTGCCACTCGTGGTCACATCGAAGACCAGCGCGCCTTCGACGGAATCGAGCACGACGCCCCCGCCGGACCAGCCGCGCACGCTGCCGTTGAACACACGAGCGTTCGACCGAAACCCGCTGTCCTGGATGCCCGTCCCGGTCCCGCCGGCAAGCGAGAAGCCGTTGAGGTCGATCGAGACCTCGCTCGCGGCGATCGTGATGCCCCCGCCGCCGGTCACGATGTTCTCCGCGAGGTAGTACGAGCCGGGCTGGCTGATCGTCAGCGGCAGATCGGCCGCGAAGATCGGCGTGCGCGCTTCGACGACATCGAGCGATTTCATCGTCGGCCCGGGAGCGCCGGGCGGGGTGAGATCACCGGCGAAGGCGGCGCTCGAGCATGCCGCGACGCCGATCGCGAGCAAACGAATCTGGAATGGACGCATCATGCGGCTCCTTCGGCGTCGGGCGCTGCTTCATGAGCACCAACGACACCGCTTGTCTGCGCGCCCGATTCGATCCGGCACAGGGCGGCGCGCGGCCCCACAGGGCACGCGGAATCAGGGCGCGGCGCGCCCGATCGGGCCGGCGCGAATCTCGCACGCATCCGGGGAAGAACGGCGTGCGAATGCGGGTTTGTACGGGGAAGGGGTGGGCAGTCACGCGCCCGGCGGCTGGGCGCCAGGAGTCAGCCATGACGCCCGAATATGACCAACTCGACCCGCTGCGACTCTGCGACGCCGTGGACGCCACGATGGACGCCCTCGTCGAGGTCGCCCGCCAGACGGGGCGCGTGCCCCGCTGGCCCGCGGACCTCATGGGTTCGGCGATGCAGCCCGATGCGCTGCGTGGCTTTACGCGCGCGGAAATCGAGGAGGCAAGCGCCTTCCTCGTCCGCCTCGGTGCGATTGACGCGCCGGGATCTGATTCTGTGAACTAGCCCCGCCGAAGGCCGCTGGCCTCGCCGTCAGTTCTGGCGACGCTCAGCGGTCAGCGAGTACTCGACATCGGGTGCGCTCACGGCGCCGGCCATCACATCGCCATCGACCACCGCGACAAAGCCCGCGGCCATGTTCGGGTCCATCTGGTTGACGATGGTGCAGGAGAAGATGCCGTCCTCGTCGTTGAAGACCGCGTCGGCGACATCGAAGCCTCCGAAGTTCGTGGTCTCGAGGGTGCCCGTGATCCCGCCGCCGTTGCCCGGGGCGAGGTCGAGGATGAACGGCTCGCCGTCCGGAGGCAGGCCCTCACCGGTCGCCACGCCATCCCAGACGCCGTAGACGGCCTCAGAGAGGACGATGACCTGGGCCGGGGTGTTCGTGGTCGGGGCGGGCTCGTCGTGGAGCACGCCGCTGCTGACCGCGGCGCCGCCGAGGATGACGCTCGCGCCGGCGATTGAGGCGGGAATCGAGGATTTCTTCGAGCAGCAGCAGAACATGGGTCGTCTCCAGAGCGAATGCGTGCGGGCGCGCACCGCACCCGCCAGACTGTATGGGAATCCGGCGTCGGCGGTTTCAGGTCGAACGTGAAATCGCCGTTTCCGAGCGCCAGGCGGCGATTCAGGCGGTCACGGCCTCGAGCCCGTGGGCTTCTGCGACCGGCTTGTTGAGCAGGCGCCCGTCCTCGCAGTTGATGGCGGGGCGGAAATAGGGGTCGCGGTCGGCGATCGCCCGGGCGCCCTCGTTGGCGATGCGAATGACCCACGGCTGCGTCGCGTGCGTCAGGGCCTGGGTGCTCGTCCGACCGACGGCGCCGGGCATGTTCGCCACGCAGTAGTGCACAACGCCCTCGATGATGTAGGTCGGCTTCGCGTGGGTCGTCGGCTTGGTCGTCTCGACGCAGCCGCCCTGGTCGACGGCGACATCGACGATGACCGCGCCGGGCTTCATCAGTTTGAGGTCCTCGCGCGTGACGAGGTTCGGCGCCTTCGCCGCCGGAATGAGCACGGCGCCGATGACGAGATCGGCCGTCTTCAGATGGCGGCGGATCGCGTAGGGCTCGCTGTAGACCGTCGTCACGTTCGCCGGCATCACCTCGCTGAGGTAGCGCAGGCGGTCGAGATCGACATCCATGATCGTGACGTGCGCACCGAGGCCGGCGGCCATGCGCGCGGCGTTCGAGCCGACCACGCCGCCGCCGAGCACGAGCACCTCGCCGGGTTCAACGCCGGGCACGCCGCCGAGCAGGATGCCGCGCCCCTCCTGCGGGCGTTCGAGGAACTTGGCGCCCTCCTGCACGCTCATCTTGCCGGCCACCTCGCTCATCGGCGTGAGCAGGGGCAGCGTGACACGCCCGCCCGGTGCGCGAGCCTCGAGCGTCTCGTAGGCGATGCACGTGGCGCCGCTCTCGATGCAGCCGATCGTCAGGTCGCGATCCGCGGCGAGGTGGAAGTAGGTGAAGACCTGCTGACCCTGGCGCATCTGCTTGATCTCGCCGGGCTGGGGCTCCTTCACCTTCACGATCATGTCGCTCTCGGCCCACACCTCCTCGGCCGTGTCGATGATCGTGGCGCCGGCCGCCTCGTACTGCTCGTTCGTGTAGCCGGAGCCCTCGCCGGCGTTGCGCTCGACGAACACCTCATGGCCGTCGCGACGGAGCAGCTCCGCGCCGACGGGCAGGAGGCTGACGCGGTACTCATCGCTCTTGATTTCACGGGGAACGCCGACACGCATCGGTACGGACTCCGGGGGCGGCTCTCGCCGCGCTGGCTGTGCGGTGGTGGTGAACGCCCGGCGCACCGAGGGGGTGGACGGGAAGCCGATCATTGTAGAGCGAACACGCCCGTCCGGGGGAGTTCCGTGGGGCGGCCGGTGCGGATTCCGGCCCGGCGCGCGGGGGTCAGTCGACGTGCTCGGCGAGCCAGCGCTCGGCGTCGATCGCCGCCTGGCAGCCCATGCCCGCCGCCGTCACGGCCTGGCGGTAGTCGGGGTCGGCGACATCGCCGGCAGCGAAGACGCCCTCGATGTTCGTCCGACTCGATCGGCTCTTCAGATGCAGATAGCCCGCGTCGTCGCTGTCAAGCCCGCTGCCCTCGAGAAAGCGGGTCGCCGGCGTGTGGCCGATCGCGATAAAGAGGCCCTTGACCGAAAGCTCGCGGCGCTCACCGGTGATGGTGTCCTCCAGCACGACGCTCTCGATCTTCTCGTCGCCCAGCACATCGACGACGACGCTGTTCCACTCCACCTTGGCGTTCGGCTGCTTGAGGAAGCGCTCCTGCATCACCTTGCTGGCGCGGAGCTCGTCGCGCCGGTGGATGACATGCACGGTGGAGGCGAACTTCGTGAGATAGGTGGCCTCCTCCATGGCGGTGTCGCCGCCGCCGACGACGGCGAGGGGCTGATCACGGAACATCGGCAGCGCGCCGTCACAGACGGCGCAGGCGCTGACGCCGCCGCCGGAGCGCGCAAGACGCATCTCGTTCTCGAGGCCCAGCCAGTTCGCGGTGGCGCCGGTCGCGATGATGACGGCGTGCGCGTGCACCGTCTTCCCCTCGCTCGTCTCGAGCGCGAAGGGGCGCTGCGTGAAATCGCAGCGGACGATGTCCTCGTTGACGACCGTCGTGCCGAAGCGCTCGGCCTGCTGCTGGAACTTCTGCATCATGTCCGGCCCCGTGACGCCGTCGGGGAAGCCGGGATAGTTCTCGACATCCGTGGTGAGCATCAGCTGCCCGCCCGGCAGCACCGGCGAGGGGTCCTGACGCGGCACGCCGACGTAGCAGACGGGGTCGAGGTTGGCGCGCGCGGCGTAGATCGCGGCGGTCCAGCCCGCGGGGCCGGAACCGATGATGACGATCTTGTGAACAGCGTCGGTCTCGCCTGGCATGAAGCAACTCCGGTGCGATGCGCCGGGACGGTAGGCCCGGGGTCAGCAATGAACCCCGCGCAGGGGCCGATTGTTCCGATGGTGATCAGTCGCCGAGCAGGCCCAGTTCGGCGAGCCGGTCGCGCTCGAGGCTGATGACCGGCGGCCACAGCAGGATGTCGCCGGCGACGTACCCCGCCTCGGTGGCGAAGCCGTCGACCTGGTCGAACCCGACTGAGTACAGCACGAACACGCTGTCATCGAGCTGGATGGTGAAGACCGAACTCGGGTTCTCGGCCTTCTCCGTCTCGAGCGTCCGCTCGAAGTCGACCTCGATCGCCTCGCGATAGAGCACCTTCAGCACCATGCGGATGTCGGCGGCGCTCAGCTCGGTCCGCCCGCCGATGCGTCCGGCGAGAGCCACGATGTCGCGGTTCTTCCCGGCCCGGATCGTGGCCTCCTCGATGACCGAGGCCAGATCGATCTCGTTCTCCGGATCGCTCGGCGCCGGCACGGTGCGTTCGATCGCCTCGCGCATTGCCGTAGCGACGCGCGGGGCCTCCGCCGGATCAGTCATCCCGGCGAGCAGGCGCGCGAACTCGTCACGCTGCGACTCCAGCGCCGCGGGGGGGATCGCCTCGATGTCGTCCTCGAGCGCGGCGTACACCGTGGCGTCGCTCCAGAGCGTCGTGAGCACGAGCATCTCGTGGGGGCGCGGGGCCTCGCGCTCACCACGCGGCTGATCACGGATCGGCACGAAGTACCGGAACGGATCCACCTCGCGCGGGTCGAACGGATCGATCGGCAGCGACTGGATGTAGCGCGGGCGGATCGCGAACAGCGGCTTCGGATAGACGCCCTGCGCGTTCCTGTAGGCCATCACCGCGAACGCCGTGCGCGTGCCCTGCTGCGCGACGCGCAGCATCTCGCGCCCGTAGAACAGCTCGTCGTAGTCCGGCACGATCGCACGGACCGCGGCGAATCGCCCGGGGTCGAGCGTCTCATAGAAGGTCGGGCTGTCGAAGACGGGATCGTCCGGGCTCAGCGTCCAGCGGAGCGTCCAGTCGGAGAACGACTTGTTGATCGCGTCGATCGAGTCGTAGTACCCCGCGTGGTTCTCGCCCACGCGCGCCCACCACGAGGCCTCGCCGAACCGCGCAAGCGGGCGATCGACATCCGCGATCACCGCCATCAGCGGGCCGAACTTCTCGCCGTTCGGTTGACCGAAGCGGTCGAATGAATCACGCACCATCTGCAGCGCCGCGAGACGATCGGCCTCGGGCAGCAGGATGCGCCCGACGAGCAGGTTCTCATCGCTCGACCGCGCGACGATGTCGAGCAGGTGGTCCGGCGTCGCGCCGTCGGGGTAACGGAACAGGATGTCGCGCATGGCCTCCATGTGGTTCGCCATGCGCTCCATGCCCCATCGCTTTTCGGCGAAGAATGCGCGATCGGCGATCATGCGCGAAAGGCCGACGCCGCGGAGGAACAGATCGATCGCGCCGTCGGTGTCGCCGCCGGCCGCCAGACGCTCGGCCTCGACCGCCACGAGCACGAAGAGCGCATCGATCGCGTCGAGATGACGCATATCCGCGCCGGCAAGCAGGCGGTCGTCGGTCAGGCGCGGGAAGGCGCCGGTCTCGCGAATCTCGGGGTCGATATTGCCGGCGCCGTAGAGCACCGCGAAGCGGTAGCGGCCGTCGCGCTCGGTGACCGTGCCGAAGGCCTCGAGCGCCGCGCGCTGCGGATCGGCCGACGCCCACGCGTCGATCTCGCCCCACGCGCCCGAGTCCGGCGTGGCCAGTACGGCGTCGCGCAGCGTCTCGAGCCCGGCGGGGGCCTCGTCCATCGCGCTGATCGCCGGCAGCAGGACCAGGTCGGCGCGCTGGGCGTCGGCGACGCTCCGATAGGGGGCGTTCACGGTCTCGACCGGATCCCCCAGGTTCGACAGGGGGTCGGCCTGCGCGAACGCGCGCGAGGGAACGGCCGCGACGAACGCGGGGACGACGAGGGCCAGCGCGGCGGCGATCGCGCAGCGGCTGCGATGCGACATCGCTCAACTCCGTTGGGGCTGGCCGCATCCGGCGGCGGACGCGGCGGTGACTCTGCGATTCGATGCTACCACGCGACCCGCATCCGCGCGGACCACGCGCCGGCTCAGCCGATCTGGTCGGCGTACTCCCGAACACGACCCGCGAAGGACGCCGGGTTGAAGCCGAGGTGCTTTTCGGCCTTCACGTTCGAGCACACCGAGTCCTCCGTCGCCAGGAGCACATCGTCGGGGCCGAAGGGGAGCAGGTTGCCTGCGCCGATCGCCCCCGCGGCCCGCGCGATGCACAGCGCCGCCGGCGCGGGCACACCGAAGGGCTTCAGCGATTTCTTGGCGTCGGGGAGCAGGTCGCGGATCACTTCCAGGAGCTGCGGCCACGAATAGGCGTCCGGCCCGCCCAGCGGGTAGATCTCGCCGACCGTCGCGTCGCGCTCGAGGCACGCGCCGATGACCCAGGCGACATCCTCGACCGCCACCGGCTGCACGAACGATGCGCGAGGCGATTCGCCAAGGCGTCGCTCGTCGATCGGCTTGCCGGGCTGCTCGAAGTAGGGCAGGAAGAGCTTCGGAGGCGCCTCGCCGGTCACCCAGCCGCGCGCCATCTGCATGAACTCGCCATCCGGCCCGTGGATCACCGACGGGCGGAGCACGGTCCAGTCAAGCCCGCTGTGACGCACGATCAACTCGGCGTCGAGCTTTGACTGGTGGTAGCGGCTGGGCGCGCCGGAGCGCGTGCCAAGCGCCGACATCTGCACGAACCGCGTCACACCGGCCGTCGTCGCGCTCTCGACGATCCGCGCGGTCGCATCGACATGCATGCGCTCGAAGGTCACGCCGTGGCCGGTCTCGCGCCGGATGCCGATGAGGTGGACCACCGCGCCGGCGCCGTCGAGCAGGCGCGTGCGCGCGTCGTCATCGAAGATGTCACCCTCGATGACGTCCACCCCGTCATCCTCGGGAAGGACCGACCAGGCCTTCTTGGCGCTCCGGGCGAGGGCCCGGACTGGGAAGCCCCGCCGGCGAAGCTCACCGACGACGGCGCGGCCGACGAAGCCGGTCGCGCCGGTCACGGCCACAACCGGCTTGAAGGGCTGCTCTTGCTGCTGGGCGTCGGGCGCGGGGGCCTCGGACATGTCGTGCGCCTCCTTGATCTGGCGGGTGGCCAGTGTAGAAGCGCCCGCACGCGCCAACAAACACCGGGGAGGCGCCGGCGTTTCGGAGTGCGCCCCGCGCTTTCGGGGGGTGGCGCGGCCCGCTAGGATCCGCCATCGTTCGGCGGCGGCGTCCCCGCCGGGCGACGGGCGTCGCGCGCTGCGTCGGGCGCCGCCTGCCCCGGGCGCGACGCTCGGGAAAGGACGCCTGATGCCGCTGCCCCCGCGAGTCCCGCTGCCCCGGCGAGTCGGGCTCGCCGCCCTCATCCTCGCGCTCGCGTGGGTGGCGATTCCCGCCTGCGCCGCCCGGCACGACGACGCCCAGGGCCTCGACCAGCTCCGGCGCGACACTCGGCGCCTGCTCGGCGAGGCGCGTGATCGCGTCTACCCGGCGCTTGTCCACATCAGCGTGGTCACCGTGCACTACTGGGACGGCAAGGAGATCAAGGGACGCTCCACCGGCTCGGGAACGATCATCTCGCCCGACGGCTACGTGCTGACCAATCAGCATGTGACCGATGGCGGCGAGTCCTTTATCTGCACGCTGGCGGACCGGCGCGAGGTGCCGGCGACGCTCGTCGGCGAGGACGCCCTCACCGATCTGGCCGTCCTCCGGCTCGATATGGACGTTGTCGGCGACGCCGCGCTGCCCGTTGCTGAGTTCGGTGACTCGGGCGGGCTCGCCGTCGGCGACTACGTGCTCGCGATGGGCTCGCCCTTCAGCCTGTCGCGCTCGGTGACGCTGGGCATTGTCTCCAACACCAGCCGCGTCTTCGGCGGCGGCGTTGGGGCCAGCGAGATCGAGGAGATCGAACTCGAGAGCGGCCAGCGCACCGGCATCTTCACCACCTGGATCCAGCACGACGCCCTCATCCACCCCGGCAACAGCGGTGGTCCGCTCGTGAACCTGCGGGGTGAGATCGTCGGCGTGAACGAACTCGGCGGAAGCGCAATGGGCTTTGCGATCCCGAGCAATCTTTCCCGCCAGGTGTCGGCGAGCCTGATCGAACACGGGCGCGTGCCGCGCTCGTGGATCGGCCTGAGCATCCGTCCCATCCGCGGCTCAGGGCGCACCGACGGCGCCCTCGTCAGCAGCGTCATCGAGGACAGCCCTTCGGGGCGCGCGGGCCTCCAGCCGGGCGACATCGTGCTTGGGATCGACGGCGACCCCATCACCGTCCGATTCGTTGAGGAGATCCCTCCCTTTCTCAAGCGCATCGCCGAGGCGCCGATCGGCTCGACGCTGGCGATGGCGATCGAACGCGACGGCGAGCGCATCGACATCCCCATCACCACGGAGCCGATGCAGGAGGACCTTGGCGAAGAGCGCGCGCTCCGCGCCTGGGGCCTGACGGTCGGCGAGATCACGCCCCGCATGGCGATGCGCCGACGCCTGACGAGCACCGACGGCGTCCTCATCACCAGCGTGCGATCCGGCGGGCCCGCCGATCAAGCCGAGCCCGCGCTCGCGCCCGGCGATGTCATACTCGGCATCGAGGGGCGGCGCGCGGCCAACCTCGGTGAACTCGTCGATCACTATCGCGAGATCATCGACGCCGGCGATGCGCCGGAGCGGTTCCTCCTCGAGTTCGATCGCGACGGCCAGAACCACTACACGCTGGTGCGCCCCGACGACGGCAGCAGCGTCGATCCGCCGCGCGAACTGCCCAAGGCGTGGCTCGGCGTCGCGACGCAGCCGGTCGTCAGCCGCCTGGCCGAGCGCCTCGGCCTGCCCGAGCAGGGGGGCTACCGCATCACGCGCATCTACCCGGGCACGACCGCGGCGGACACCGACCTGCGCATCGGCGACCTGATCGTCTCGATCGACGACACCGCCCTGCGCCCGCGAAGCCAGGAGGACTCCGGCCTGCTGGCGCGCGCCGTGCGACGGCGTGATATCGGCGACGCATCGGTGCTCACCGTGCTGCGCGACGGCGCGCCGGTCGAGTTCGAGGTGGCCCTCGAGGGCGCCCCGATGCCCCCCTCGGAGGCCAAACGCGAGCAGAACCGCGACTTCGAGCTCAGCGTGCGCGATTTGACCTTCTACGACCGCGACCAGAACCGCTGGCGCACCGAGCAGACCGGCGTCATCGTCGAGCGCGTCGACACCGGCGGCTGGGCCGACGCCGGCGGGCTCCGCCCCGGCGAGTTGATCCTCGAGATCGACGGCGACGCTGTCGCGGATGTCGACGACTTCCGGCGCATCATGGACGCCATCGCCGACACGAAGCCGGCGCGCGTGGAGGTCGTCACGCTCCGCGGCGCATCGACGCGCGTGCTGTATATCGAACCCGAGTGGGGGCCCGACGCCCCGATCGACGACAACGACCCGCAGTCCTGACGGAAGGAGCCTCCGCATGATCCGCTCGCGCATCGGCCTCGTCGCCATGGCGATGGTGTTGTTCCCCTTCGCCTCCGGCGCGTCCGCGGCGAGCCCTGAGGCCTACGCCGCCGCGCTCGCCGACCGATCGCCCGCCGTTGTCACCATCAAGTTCACCCTGCGCGTCAGCGGCGGGCAGTTCGGTGAGGACGAGCAGGAGGGCGAGACCACCGGATTCCTGATCTCCAGCGACGGCCTCGTGCTCTGCTCGAGCACGCAGATCGGCGGCTTCGCGAACCTCTACCGCGCGATGGGCATGCCGGTGGACTTCACCATCACCCCTGACAAGGTGCGGGTGCTCATCGGTAATGATGTCGAGGGCGTCGAGGCCACCGTCATTGCGCGGGACAGCGAACTCGACCTCGCGTGGGTGAAGATCACCGAGCCGCGCGAAGAGGCCTATCCGCACATCGATGTCGCCCAGACGGCCACCGCCTCGCCGGGGGACGAGATCCTTGCGATTGCGCGCCTGCCGGAGTTCTACGGCAGGTCACACGTGATCATCGGCGGACGCATCGCCGGCGAAACCACCAAGCCCCGCCGCTACATGGTTCCCTCGCAGGAACTCGGCGCCGAGGCGGGCCTGCCCGTGCTGACCGGCGACGACGCGGCGTTCCTCGGCATGCTCGTGCTCGTCACGCCCGAGGCCGAAGACCTCGGCGCCGACGCCGGCATGGAGCGCGTGCAGGAAATGATCGGCGTCTTCGTGCTTCCCGCCGCGGAAGTGGCGAAGGCGACGGCGCGGGCGCGCGAGACGGCGGGAGTCGAGTAGGCTGTCCGACCTCCGGCGCGCCCGATCGCGACGCGCCGGCGCCAGCGAGCGACCCCAGCGAGGAGCGTCCGACGCCCATGTCCACCAACTCGATGGTCAGCAAGCGCAACCTGCTCACCCTCCTGATCTTCGCCGCGCTGGTGCTCGGCGTCGTGATCGGGCACTTCTTCCTCTATGAAGCGGCGCCCACCGACGCGGACAAGGCCACCGTCCAGGCGTGGAAGACCGCCGGGCAGATCGTCTTCCTTCGGCCGCTCCAACTGCTCATCGTTCCCCTGATCTTCACGAGCGTGCTCACGGGCATCACCTCGATCGGCGATCCGAAGAAGCTCGGCCTCCTCGGCGGCGCGACGATCTTCTACTACAGCATGACGATGGTGGCCGCCGTCGGGCTCGGCGTCCTGATGGCGATCGTCGCGAACCCCGGCGCGGGGCTCGTCGGTCAGGTGGACGTCGCCGCGACGCTCGAGGCCGGCGCCTCCGCGGCGCAGGGCGCGCCCGAGGGCAGCGCCAGCCAGGGCCTCGGGAGCGCATGGCTGGCCATCCTCTATCAGATGGTGCCGAACAACTTCCTCCAGAGCGCCGTCGAGGTGCAGGCGCTCTCGATCATCACCGCCACGATGCTGCTCGGTGTCGGTGTGGTCGCCGTCGGGCAGAAGGCCGAGCCCTTCAAGAACGCCATCGACGCCCTGCACGAAGTGCTCATGACGATCGTCATGTGGGTGATCTGGCTCATGCCGCTCGGCGTGTTGCTGCTCGTCGCCGCGGCCGTCGGCGAGGTTGGCCTCGAGACGCTGACGAAAGCGCTCGCTCGCTACATCGTGATCGTGCTGGGCGGGCTGAGCATCCACATGCTCGTCACGCTCTCGCTCATCCTGTGGCTCGCGACCCGCACCAACCCGTTCCGCTACATGTGGAACATCAAGACCGCGCTGCTCACGGCCTTCGGCACGTCGAGCAGCATGGCCACCCTGCCGGTGACGATCGAGACGGCGGCCGAAGCGGGCTGCTCCAAGCGGTCGGCCGGACTTGTGCTGCCTCTCGGAGCGACGGTGAACATGGACGGCACCGCCCTCTACCAGGGCATCACCGTCATCTTCCTGTTCCAGGCCTTCGGCTACGAACTGCACATGACCGAGTACGTGGTCGTGGTGCTGACCGCCACACTCGCCGCGGTCGGCGCAGCGGGTGTGCCCGGCGGCAGCCTCGCGACGATCATGATCATCATCACCGCTGTGAACACGACGCTCGGGGCACAGGGCGGCGACTTCGAACCGCTGCCCCTCGCGGCGGTCGGCCTGATCCTGCCGGTCGACCGGTTCCTCGACATGTGCCGCACGATGGTGAACGTCTGGGGCGATTCGGTCGGGGCGCGCATCATCACGAGGCTCGCGCCCGACACCGAGGAGGCGCGCGAAGCGGCCTTCGCCTGACCGGAGTCACTCGGGCGCCGATTCCGCGCCGGCGTGGCGGCTGCGCAGACGCTCCATGATCTGTCGCTGCATCGCTTCCGCCGCGGCGATCTCCTCGACCACCACAAAGTCGGCGCCCGCCGCCCGCGCGATCAGCCCACGACCCGCAAAGTTCGTGCGCAGCGCGATGAACAGATCCGGGTTCGTGCGCCGCGCCGTCGCACAGGCGCGCACCGCCGCTTCCTCGTCGGGAATCGTCACGATCAGTGCGCCAGCCTCGCGCACGCCCGCGGCGTCGAGGATCTCAGGGTTGCTCGCATCGCCGTAGATTGCCCGGCGTCCGAGGCGCTGCTGGGTGCGCACGGTGTGGGCGTTCATTTCGATCAGCGTCACGCGCACGCCGGCCTGGTCGAGCTCGTCGCACACCGCGCGACCGACCACACCGAAGCCGCACACGATCGCGGGCTTGAATACGCCGTCGCCGTTCGACGTGTCCTGCTCGCGCTCGTTCATGGGGCAGTGCATGAGCCACGGCGCGTGCGGCCAGTCGATGGCCCGTCCGCCAAGGCGCCGCCCGAGACCCATGAGGCCCGGCGTCGCGATGAGCGTGAGCACGATCACCGCAGAGGTCACATCGCCGGTCGCGCCCTCGATGAGCCCGCGCGTTTCGCTGACGCTCAGGAGGATCAGGCTGAACTCACCCGCCTGGCACAGGCTGAGCCCGGTCACGACGGCCACGCTCGCCGGCGCGCCGACCGCCCAGGCGCCCGCGCTGATGAACAGCGCCTTGAGCACAAGCGTCGCGCCCGCGCCCAGCAGGATCACCCACCACCACTCCGCCAGCGCGCCGGGGGGCACGGCCATCCCGACGCTCGTGAAGAAGACGGCGATGAACAGATCACGCGCCGGCCCGATCTGTCCCGACAGCTGGTGCTTGAAGTTGGTCCCCGCGAGCACGAACCCCGCAAGGAACGCGCCCAGCTCCGGGCTGAACCCCAGCGCCTGCGTCGCCGCGGCTGCGCCGAGGGCCGCCGCCACACTCAGGCCGGTCATGACCTCGTCGCTGCGCGAACGCGCCGCCTCCTCGAGCAGCCTCGGCAGCACCCACTTCCCGACGATCACGACAAGCGCGACCCCGAGCACACGCACGAGCAGCCCGGTGGCCGGGTGCAGCCCCTCCAGCCAGCCGCCCGCCTCGCCAGACTCGGCGGGCGCCAGGATGCCGACGAGCGCGAGCATCGGGATCACCAGCAGGTCCTGCACGATGAGCGTCGTCATCGTCAGCCGGCCTGACACCGTGTGCAGTTCGCGCCGCGCCGCGAGGATGCGCAGCACCACCGCCGTCGACGAGAGGCTCATCGCCATCGCGACCGCGAGCGCCGCCTTGAAGTCGAGCCCGAATGCCAGCGCGACCGGGAAGCCTCCCGCGACGCTGATGAGCGTCGTCGCCGTGCCCGCGGCGAGCAACCACCCGGCGCCCCGTCCGATCGAGCGCAGGTCCAGGTGCAGCCCGATTCCGAACATCAGGAGCACGATCGCAAGCCGGCTGATCGAATCGAGGCTGTCGGGGCTCGAGATCCACCCCAGCGCGCTCGGGCCGATGATCACCCCAGTGACCAGATAGGCCGGGATCGGCTCCAGGCGCAGGCGGCGCAGACCGAGGGCCACCACCGACGCGACCGCGAGAACCACCAGCAGATCCACGACCAGGGGCGGCGCGGCGGCGCCGGCGGCGAGCGTGGGCGCGAGCGACGTCAGCATCGGGCGCGTTCTCCGGCGTCAGGGCTCGGGGCGATGAGAATCAGGCCTTCTCGCCCGTCCACGTCGAGGCGATATGGAGTTCCTTCAACTGCTTCTCATCCACCCCGCTGGGGGCGCCGCTCATCATGTCGGCGCCCGTCTGCGTCTTCGGGAAGGCGATGACATCGCGGATGTTGTCGGTGTCGCAGATGTGCATCACCGTGCGATCGAGGCCGACCGCGATGCCGCCGTGCGGCGGGGCGCCGTGGCGCAGCGCGTCGAGCAGGAACCCGAACTTCACCCGCGCCTGCTCCTCGCTCAGGCCGAGCAGCTCGAAGACCTTCGACTGCACATCCTGCCGGTGGATGCGCACGCTGCCCCCGGCAACCTCGCTGCCGTTGAGCACGAGGTCGTAGGCGAGGCTCAGCACCGTCCCCGGGTCGGTCGAGAGCGCATCGATCTGGTCAAGGCGGGGCG
Organism: Phycisphaerales bacterium; assembly: GCA_043101835.1. Lineage (GTDB taxonomy): Bacteria > Planctomycetota > Phycisphaerae > Phycisphaerales > UBA1924 > JBICHM01. The sequence continues at coordinate 21,404 of JBICHM010000292.1, forward strand.
AGGTGAAGGGGTGGTGCATCGAGTCCCACCGGTTCTCCTCCTCGTTCCAATCGACGAGCGGGAAGTCAACGACCCACAGGAAGTTCCACGCCTCGCCGTGCTTGGGCACGAGTCCGAGATCGCGCGCCAGCCGGATGCGCAGCTCGCCGAGGCTGCGCAGCGCGACTTTCCGGGGGCCGACGCCGAAGAGCACAAGGTCCCCATCCTCGCAGCCGAGCAGGGTCGCGAGGTCGCCTGCGATCGGCTCGAGGAATCGTCCGACGCCCGTCGTGAAGGCGCCGCCCTCGAACTTCGCCGCCGGGAGCCCGCCCGCCCCGAACTGCTTGACGAACTCCGTGTGTCCATCAAGGACCTTGCGTGTCACCGACGAAGCGCCGCCCGGCACGCGGATCGCCTTCACGACGCCGCCCGCATCGATGGCGCCGGTGAAGACCTTGAACTCTGTCTTCGACGCCAGCTCGGTCAGGTCCTGCAGCTCCAGCCCGTATCGCGTGTCGGGCCGGTCGATGCCGTAGCGCTCCATCGCCTCCGCGTAGGTCATCCGCGGGATGTCGCCGATCTCCACACCCAGCGTGTCGCGCCAGATGTCGCGGAAGAGCGTGCTGATCGTCTCGACGACGTCATCGACCGTGACGAACGACATCTCGACGTCGAGCTGCGTGAACTCCGCCTGTCGGTCGGCGCGCGGGTCCTCATCGCGGAAGCATCGCGCGATCTGAAAGTACTTCTCGCACCCGGCGACCATGAGAATCTGCTTGAAGATCTGCGGGCTCTGCGGGAGCGCGTAGAACTCGCCCGGCTGCAGGCGGCTGGGCACGAGGAAGTCGCGCGCGCCCTCCGGCGTGCTCTTGCAGAGAATCGGCGTCTCGATCTCGAGGAATCCCTGCGCGTCAAGGCTGCGTCGCATCGCCTGGGCGACGCGATGACGCGTGCGCATGATCCGCTGCATCTTCGGACGGCGCAGGTCGAGGTACCGCCACTTCAGACGAATCTCCTCGCCCGGCAGACTCTCGGGGTCCGTCGGCTGGAAGGGCAGCCCCTCCGCCTTGCTGAGCACCTCGAGGCTCGTCGCGACGACCTCGACCTCGCCCGTCGCCAGACGCGGGTTCGGACCGCCGGCGCGCATGCGGACCGTGCCGGTGATCGCCACCACGTCCTCCACGCGCAGCGTGTCGGCCCGGGCGCACAGGTCCTCGCCGGAGTCCTCGCGATCGAAGACCACCTGCGTCAGCCCCTCGCGATCGCGCAGATCGACGAAGATCAGGCCCTTGCCCTGATTTCGGTAGGAATCCACCCAGCCCGCCAGGGTGATCGTCTCGCCCGCGTGCTCCGGACGGATGGCTGCGCAGTGATGGGTACGGGTGTAGGCGGCGGCGCCGGCCATGGGGCGTCCTTCGGCTGCTGGAGGTCGGAAAAACCGCCGCGCGTCGGGCGCGGCGGGGTGGATCGGGAGTATATCGGCGCGCCCGCATCCGGCTGATCTGTCGGACGGCGACGCCTCTCGCCGATAGAGTCCCGCTCGTGACCAGCAAGGCGAAGCGACCCACGGTGTTCTTCACGGCTTTCGAGCCCAGCGGCGATGACCTCGGCGCGGCTGTGGCCGCAGAGCTCCGCCGGCGCGATCCGGACATCCGCATCTGCGCACTCGGCGCCGACCGCCTCCGCGCCGCCGGCGCCGAGATCATCGAGGACACCGGCCACGAGGCCGTCATGGGCATCCCCGGCCCCGGGGTCATCGCGGCGCACCTCCGCCAGCTCAAACGTGTCGACCGGTGGATGCGCGAGCACAACCCCGTGCTGCATGTCGCCGTCGATTCTCCCGCTGCGAACTTCCCGATCTGCAAGATCTCGCGTCGCCTCGGCGTGCCGGTGTGTCACCTCGCCGCGCCCCAGCTCTGGGCGTGGGCGCCATGGCGGATCCGCAAGCTCCGCCGCCTCACCGACAAGGTTCTCTGCCTGCTCCCCTTCGAGCCCGAGTGGTTCTCGTCGCGCGGCGTGCCCGCCACCTTCATCGGCCACCCCGTCTTCGACCAACCGCTCGACGCCGACGCCGTCGCGCGCAGGACCGAGCCCTTCCAGCAGGGGAAGCCCAACCTCGCCCTGCTCCCCGGATCGCGCCCAAAGGAACACTTCCGAAACTTCCCGCTCATGCTCGAGACCTTCCGCAGGCTCCGCGCGGATCGCCCGGATCTTGCAGGCCGCATCGCCGCGGTCAGCGCCGACGGCGAGCGCCGGCTCCGATCGATCGCCGACGCCAACGGCGGATGGCCCGACGGGCTCGCCGTCACCGTCGGCGACACCGAGGCCGTGATCGCGTGGGCCGATGCCTGCCTCACCGTCTCGGGCACTGTCTCGCTGCACATCATGCGACAGGCCAGGCCGATGGTCATCATGTTCAAGGCCAGCCGCATCGCGTACGAGCTGCTCGGACGCTGGCTGATCTACGCCGAGCACCTCGCGCTGCCCAACCTACTGGCCGGGAAGCGCATCGTCCCCGAGCTGATGCCGTACTTCGGCGACCACGAGCGCCTGCTGCGCGAAGCCACGGCCCTGCTCGACGCACCGGAGGCCATGGCCCGGCAGCGCGAGGATCTCGCGCAGGTCCGTTCGCTCTTCGATGGCATGGACGCCGCGGCGGGGGGCGCCGACGCCATCCTCGAACTCCTCGGCCGCGCCGCAACGCCGGCCGACCCGGCGCCAACCGCCGCCGGCGCCTGAGCGCGCGAGCCGCAGAATGGACCCGGAGGGAGTCGAACCCTCACGCCCCTTGCGAGGCTGCGGATTTTAAGTCCGCTGCGTCTGCCAGTTCCGCCACGGGTCCGGGGCGGTTGCCATTCTGCCGCAGATTGCCGACGCTGGCGCGACGCATCCTCGCGGAGCCCGACCATGCCGCCGACCTCTCGATCACTGCCCGCTATCGCCCTCACACTCGGACTGGTCGGCGCCCACGGCTGCGCCGCGCCCGCAGCGCGCACCGCCGAGGTTCGGCCGCAGCGCCCAGCGTTCATCAGCCATGTGGTCTTCGTTGAGCTGCGCGACCCCGCTGATCGCGCCGCGCTGCTCGACGACAGCGAGTCGATGCTCGCCTCGATTCCCGGCGTCGCCTCCTTCGCGGCGGGCGAGCACCTCGACACCGGGCGGTCGAACATCATCGCCGACTACGACATCGGGCTCTACATCGGCTTCGACAGCGAGGAGGCGTACGCCACGTACGTGACGCACCCGTCCCATGTCGCGTATCTCGACAAATGGGGCCAGCGCGTCGCGTCGCTGCGCATTTTCGATATCGGCGACCCCACGCCTTGATCCAGGCGCGCTGACCCGGGCGCGCCCGTGATCACCCGGTCCAGGCGCCAAGCAGCAGGCCGAGGTCGCCGCCATCGACCATGTTGTCGCCGTTGAGGTCCGCCGGGCCGCCCGCCGCGCCCCAGGCGCCGAGCAGCAGGCCGAGATCGGCCCCGTCCACTGCCCCGTCGCCGTTGAGATCCGCCGGTAGACCGCCGCCGACCACGATGACCACATTGCCGGCCCGGTACTCGAGCGTGTACGTCAGGCCGCCGCTGGGCGTGGGCAGCTGCACGGTGTCGAACTCGCCGTTGCGCGTCGTGGCGCTGAAGACCGTGAACTCCTGGCCAGGCGTCGGCGTAAATCCCGGCGCAAGCGTCACCGTCAGGCGCCCGCCGAGCGTTGCGCTGCCGTTGACGACCATCGCCTCCAGCGTCGGGGCGAGCTCCACGATCACCGCGCCGCCGAGCCCTGTGCTCTGGTCGAAGGTGCCCTGCAGGCCGAGCAATCCCTGCGGCGCCCCGACGCGGATGATGCCCGCGTTGATGACATTCGCCGCCACCGTGCCCTTGCCGATCAGCTGTCCGCTCGGGCCGATCGTGAGCGTCGTCGCCTCGAGCGTGCCGCCGTTGAGCGACACGGTGCCCAGGCCGCCCGATCCCAGCCCGACGCCCATCTGGAACGCCACGTCAAGCGTGCCGGCGCTGGTGATCGCGACGCTGCCGGAGCCCGCCGCCCCGGAGACGTTCGCGCTCGACGCGGTCACACGCCCGTTCTGCTCGATCGTGAGCGTGCCCATGCCGTTCTGCCCGACATCGAGCGCATTGGTGATCGTCCACACGCTCGCGGCGTTCCGCACGGTTGCTTCGCCGACCGAGCCGCCGTTCTGGCCAACTGAGGCGCTCCCGGCTCGTGCTTCACCGCCGTTCGAGACGAGGAGCGTGCCGACGCCGGAGCGACCAACCGTCATCGCGCCCGCGGCGCGAAGCACCGAATCGACGCCGTCGACCATCGCGTCGCCACCACCTGCGCTGTTGTAGCCCAGCTCCACTGCGGAAGCCTCCGCGAAGCCCCCGCTGTTGACCGTCACCTGCCCGAGGCCGTCGAGCCCGACGCGCATCGAGAAGCCGTTGGTCCAGGTCGCATCGGCGCCGCTGACGAGCACCGCGCCGTCGCCGGAACCGCCGAGGCCGATGCGGCTCGGGCCATTCGTCAGCACGGCGCCATTCAGCACCGACAACGACCCGACGCCGGCGTCGCCGACGACCATCGTCTGGCTGTTGTTCCAGGAGGTGGCCCCGCTGACCGTCGCGCTGCCCGTCGAGCCCGATGCGAAGCCGAGGCTGGTGAACACGCTCGTGACGTCGCCGTTGATGAACGTGATCGCGCCGGCGACACCGCTCTGCAGCCCGACCGCCAGCGAGGGATCGGCCAACCCGACAGCGCGCTGGAGCGAGAGCGTGTTGGTGCTCAGGTTGATCGTGAAGTCGTCGCTGCCCACGCTGAACCGATCTGTCGTCAACCCGGCGCTCAGCGACGCGTTGTACGTCGCGCCGAGGTTGAAGAGCCCCTCATCGCTCAGGCCCGGCGCGACGCCGCCCAGCCAGTTCGCGGGGTCGCCCAACTGCCCGCCGCCCGGCGCATTCCAGACGCGTTGTGCGCCGGCGGCGACGCCCACGGGGCAGACGCCCCCGGCGACAGCGACGATGGTGGCGAGCATCCTGACGTTCGATCGCAGCATCCGGCTCTCTCTCGTTCCCTGGCGCCAAACCGGCGTCCGGCCGGCGTCGCCGGCCCGGGCGCGCCGGGTCAGATCGCTATTCGTTCGGGCGGCCCCGGGCGTTCCATCCCGCTCCCGCAACGCCCTCGCCGCACCGTCAGGGCGAGTATAGAGCGAGTATGCCCCCCGAACCGGCGGGATCGGTCAATCGGCGTCGTCCAGGTCCGCCGAGGCGCCGATCGTGCGGCGTGCGGCCTCCAGCGCGACCTCCTCATCGAACCCGCGACGGGCCAGCCGGCCGGCCAGGCGGCGCAGCGCTGTCTGGGCGTCGAGATTCTCGGGCATCTTCCGGCGCATCACCCGAGCCGCCGCCAGCGCGTCGCCGAGCGCATCGCGTCCAGCCAGGGCCTCGTCGAGGGCGGCTTCCGCTGCGCCGGCCTCCACGCCGCGCGACGCCAGGCGCTGCGCAAGCAGCGCTCGCGCGGCGGGCGTGCGCTCGAGCTCCCGGTCGATCATGTCGCGCGCGAACGCGCCGTCATCGATCAGCCCGAGTCGCTCCATCACCGACGCCGCCGCGTCGGCACTTGCCTCGTCGTGCCCTTTGCGCCGGAGGCGCTCGACGAGCGCCGCGCGCGTGAACGAGCGCTTCTCGAGCAGGCGCAGCGCATCGCGCTTCGCAGCCTCGACTCGGTCGGGCGCGCTCACGACGACCGCCCCGACCGACGCGCGGTCTTCTTCTTCGACGCCGCCTTCTTCGGTCCGCTCTTCTTCGACGCAGCCTTCTTCGTCGTCTTCTTCTTCGATTTCGAGCCGCCGCGCGCGTTGCTGCAGAAACGCCGACAGATCTCGTCCTGTTCGCAGAGCCACCCTCGCGCCTTGCACACGGCGCGCCCGTGCCAGATCAGCCGGTGACTGAGGATGCACCAGTGCTCACGCGGGAACTGCGCGCACAGGTAGCGCTCGACCATCGTCACCGTCGCGTCCCGCGGCGCCAAACCGAACCGCTTGGACAGACGCTCGATGTGCGTATCCACCACAAAGCCGGCGTTGATCCCGAAGGCGTTGCCCAACACCACGTTCGCCGTCTTCCGTGCGACACCCCTGAGCGCAAGCAGCTCATCCATCGTGCGCGGGACCTCGCCGCCGTGCTGCTCGACGATCGCCTGCATCGTCTCGGCGATCGCGCGCGCCTTGTTCCGGAAGAATCCCAGCGACTGCACATACGGCTCGATCGCGCTGGCGCCCGCCCGGGCGTACGCCTCTGGCGTCGGAAAGGCCTTGAAGAGCGCAGGCGTCGCCTTGTTGACGTTCGCGTCCGTCGTCTGCGCGCTCAGGATCGTGGCGATCAGCAGCTCATGGGGCGTGCTGAAGTCGAGTGCGCAGTGCGCATCGGGGTAGCGTTCGGCGAGCGCTGCGTCGATCTCGGCCGCACGTTCGCGCTTCGCGGCGCTGACCCTCGGCAGCGGGAAGGGCAGGTCGCGGAGCCCCTCGGGGTTCTTCGGCGTACGTTCCCTTGGATCGGTCATGCGCCGGCCTCCGCGCGCTCCACGCCCACATCCGTCGCCGGCGTCGTCGCCGCCCAGCAGCCGACGACCAGTGCGGCCACAATCCCGATCGCGTGCAGCGACAGGCGCAGGCTGGCGCCGGGATGCAGCCGATCGAACGCGGCGCGTTCCGCGTCGGCGGTTGCGATGTCGCCGGCGCGCGCGGCGGTCCAGAAGGCGTCGAGGTGCTGGGCCATCTCGCGCGCCGGAAAGATCAGATACTGCAGCAGCGACACCGCGAGCGCCGCCAGGATCGCCGCGCGAATCACGTGCGCCGCGCGTCTGCGGCTCACCGCCCCGGTCGCGAAAAGGCCGATCAGCGTCACGCTCGCCACCATGGCGCCGACCAGTTGCACCGTGTCGCATACGAAGAAGACGCGCGCCATCACCATGCCGGCGGCGATCGTACAGTGATCCTCCGGATATGCGGCGAAGGCCGGGAGCGACGGATCGAGGTCGCGCATCGTCGGGAAGGCGATCGCCGCGGTGGCGCCGGTCATCACGAGCGCACCGAGCCACACGCCCAGCGCCAGAATGTGCGCCGTCTCGAGTGTCGGACGCAGACGCGACATCAGCGCCGTCCCTCCGCATCGACCGCGCGCCCGACCTGCCAGGTCGCGCCGCTGGTCCATTCCTCGCGCTTCCAGATGGGCGCTTCGGCTTTCAGCCGATCGATCACTGCCCGGCAGGCGTCAAACGCCTCCGCTCGATGCCCGGCATAGACCGCGATCCCCACGCTCGCCTGCCCGAGCGCGACCCGTCCGGCG
>JBICHM010000293.1:0-9219 GCA_043101835.1 Phycisphaerales bacterium
CGCCAGTTCGCAGCCGTCGAGCAGGTGGCGACGCTTGCGACTGAGCAGCACGGCGCCGCCGTAGGCGCCGTCGACGTGCAGCCACACGCCGTGCTCGCGCGCCACCGCGGCGATCTCGCGGATCGGGTCGAACGCGCCCTCGACCGTGGTGCCGGCTGTCGCGTTGATGAAGACGGGGCGGGCGCCGCTGCGCAGGTCGTCGCGGATAGCGCGGTCGAGCGCGGCGGGATCCATGCGCCCCTCACGGTCGCAGGCGATCTTGCGCACGTTGGCGCGTCCGACGCCGACCATGCCCGCGGCCTTCATGATCGAATAATGACTCTCGGCGGAGGAGTACACCATCAGCCGATCGCCCGGCAGGCCGTGCTCGCGCGCATCGGCGATGGCCTCGTTGCGCGCGACGATCATCGCGACCATGTTCGAGAGCGAGCCTCCCGGGCAGAACATGCCCTCGCCGCGCTCGAAGCCGACATACCCGGCCAGACGCTCGATGACCTCGCGCTCGACGAGGATCTGCGGCCCGGCGACCTTCCAGGTGTACATCGAGATGTTCGCGACGGCGACGAGCATGTCCGCCATCGTCGCCACCGCGTCGCGCCCGGCGAAGAGCTGGTTGAAGAACCGCTTCGAGGAGGTCGTCGGCGTCTCGGCGAGGAGGCGGCGCAGCTTCTCGACCACGTCGTCGAAGGGCAGGCCATCGGCGCAAATCGCGATGTCGAGGTCGTCGTACGCGGCGTCCGGCGCCCGGTAGGGGCGCACCGGCGTCGTCTCCTCCGAGCGGATGTGCTCGAGCGCCAGTTCGGCGGCGCGGCGCACGGCGTCTTCGGACTTCTTGGGCACACGGAGCTCCGATTCGGTGGGGCGGGGCCGGAGGATCGCTCCACCGGGCGTACAGGCTAGGACTGCCTGTCAATCCGAACCAGCGCCGAGACATTCCATCCCATCGGACGCCGCCGGCGGGACACAGCGCGGGTCACTCGCCCGGGATGTAGGAGATGACGCCTTCCCAGGGGCTGCTCGCGGAGGCGTACTTCTTCTTCGGGATGCGCCCGGCGAGGTAGGACTGACGCCCGGCGATGCAGGCGTGGCGCATCGCGTGGGCCATCATGACCGGGTCCTTCGCATGCGCGACCGCGGTGTTGAGCAGCACGCCGTCGGCGCCGAGCTCCATCGCGATCGACACATCGCTCGCGGCGCCGACGCCGGCGTCCACGATCACCGGATAGAAATCGCCCTGGTCTTTGAGCAGCTCGAGGCACAGCGCAACGTTGTTCGGGTTGAGGATGCCCTGCCCGCTGCCGATAGGCGAGCCGGCGGGCATGACGCAGGTGGCGCCCGCCTGCTTGAGGCGCTGCGCCGCGACCGGGTCGTCGCTGGTGTAGGCGAGCACCTCGAAGCCGTCGCTGACGAGCTCGCGCGTCGCCTCCAGCGTGCCCTCGGGGTCGGGCAGGAGTGTGCGCTTGTCGCCCAGGACTTCCAGCTTCACCCACGACTGCCCGGGGTTGCCCATCTGCTCGAGCAGTTCGCGCCCGAGGCGCGCGACGCGCACCGCGTCGGCCGCGGCGAAGCAGCCGGCGGTGTTGGGCAGAATGGTCAGCCGGTCGAGGTCGAGGTGGTCGAGCAGGCTCTCGCCCTGTTCGGTGTACAGGCGTTCGCGCCGCACGGCGACGGTGACGACCTCCGCGCCGGAGGCCTCGATCGCCTCACCCATGATCTTGAGGTCGCGGTACTTCCCGGTGCCGACGATGAGGCGGCTGGTGAAGGATCGGGAGCCGATGCGGAGCGTGTCGGCGGCGCCGGGCTCGGCGGCGGTTGGTTGTCGGTCAGTGATCATCTCGGAGGGGGGTCCGGTTCCTGCGAGGAGGGCGTGCTCAGCCGCCGCCGACGAGTGTGACAATCTCGATCCGGTCGCCGTCGCGGAGCGCGTGCTCGGCGTGGCCGGCCTTGGGGACGAGGGTCTGATTCACTTCAACGGCGCACGCGCCCCGATCGAGATGGCGCTCGCGCAGGCAGTCGGCGATCGTGCACCCGTCGGGGAGTTCCTCGGTCTGTCCATTGATGATGCAACGCATGCGAATCGGGAGATTGTAGTGGCCTGGCCGCCCGGCGCCGCGACGCTCAAGTTTGTGCCCGCTTACTCCCGGTGACCGCCTCGCGCCGCTCCGGCCCGACCGCCGCGACCCGGGGCGCTGCTACACTCGCCCCCAATGCGGGCGTAGCTCAATGGTAGAGCGTCAGCCTTCCAAGCTGAATGTTGCCGGTTCGAGTCCGGTCGCCCGCTTTCTTGCACCCGCTCGCACGCCCTGGCGTATTGGTGCGTTTCCCCGCATTCTGAGCCGCTTTTTGGCGGCCGGCGCATGACCCATCGTCTTGCGGCGCATCGCACGCGCTCGCAGCCGAAGGCGCCGTTTCGCGCTCCGAGTGCTGGGAATACTGCTGGGGGTGCTGGGGGTCTGCAGGGGCCGGCTGAACGCACTGCGCGGGCGCGGGCTCGGCAACGATGACCGGGAGCTTGGCGACGGCGCGCGCTTGATCGGCGAGCCCGAGGTCCGTGTAGTGGCGCAGCGTCGTTTTGATGTCGGCGTGGCGCATCTGGCGCTGCGCCTCCTGCGGCGTCACGCCCGCCCTCGCCAGCAGCGTGCCCGCCGTCGTGCGCAGCGCGTGGCGATCGACGCGGCGACCCGTTGCGTCGTACTCGGCGATGCCGGCGCGGGCGAGGTCGTCCGCGAAGGTCCGCGTGGTCGGCGAGGTCGGGAACACCGGATCGGTCGGCTGGGCGTCCTTGGGCCGATGGTCGGTGAGCGCGGCGACCACCTGCGGGCTGAGCGCGATCCAGTCGTCGCGCTTCGCCTTCCCGACATCCGCGCGGATGAGCAGCGCTGCCTGCGTCAGGTGGACATCCTGCCAGGTGATTGCGCCCATCTCCTTCATGCGCAGACCGGTCACCCCGGCGACGAGGTAGAAGGTCGCCCGCGGTCCAGCGGTTGCGACGAGCCGGCCGAGCTCCTCGGCGGTGAGCGCCCGGCGGCGCACGCGGACGTCGCGGGTCTCGTCGACCTTGGGAAGGTGCTGACAGGGGTTGGCGTCGAGGCGTCCGGTCTCGACGCACCAGTTCAGGAACGCAACGATGGCCGAACGCACGGCGTTGATCGTCCGTGGGCCGATGGTCTTCGGCTTCTCACCCCTCTTGAGCTTCTGCGCCCGCAACTGCTTGACCGGCATCGACCGCAGCGCCCGGAGATGCCGCTGCACGCGTGGTGAGTCGAGATCGACGAGTCGCTTGGCGTCGATGTCGGCGACGAGCCGTTCGAGCTGGCGGCGCACGGTCTGCACATGGCCGAGACTGCACCCACGGTGCTCCAGGTCGGCGAGGTACTCCTCAAGGTGCTCGGTGAGCGGCACGCCCCGGTGCTGGGCGAGGCGGTCGGCGTCGGGGTCGATGATCCCCTCGCGCCGGAGCATGGTGTCTGCTTCGAGCTTGCTCGCGAGCTGCTGCGCTCTGCGCTTGTCGGTCGTGCGGGAGGACTTCTCGCGGCGGACGCCGTTGTGATCAAACCACTGGATGATCCAGTTGCCCTTGCCGTTGCGTTTGAAGATGGTGGCCATGCTCGTGCTCCCTCGGGTCAGCGTACGACGGCGATCAGGCGCGCGCTAGCGCGCGCTGCCTCGGGTTTGGTTCTCGAGCCAGCGGCGGAGCTCGTCGACCGGGTACAGCACCCGTGCTCCAAGGCGCACATGCGGGATCTCGCCAGCATTGGTCCAGGTCCACAACAGCCGCTCGCTGATCCCCAGCAGCCGGGCAGCCTCCTCCCTGCCGACGGCCAGCGGGGCGAACGGCTTACGGTCGTCGTCGTGCGTGCGCCTCGGCATGGGCTCCTCCTCGATTCTGTTCGCTTCACTGCGAACACTGCGGGCGCGGCGACGCCGTGCCGGTCTAGGGTCGTCGGGTTCAACTCGTCTTGCGCCGGGTCTTCTTCGTCGTCTTGTCGGCGAGCGCCTTCGCCTGGGCGATGAGCTCATCCCATTGCGCGGCGTCGAGGTTCCGCGCAGCGCGCAGGAGTTCGGGCGCCTTGGCGGCGGTGGTCGGGTTCTTCGAGGCGATCTCGCCGACGACGGTCTCTGCCCGGCCCCAGCCGGCGCGAAGCGTGGCCTCATCAACGCCGTACACGGCCGCGATGCGAAGCAGCAGCGCCTCGGAGGGATTGCGGCGGCCCTTCTCCAGATCGGTCAGGTGGGCGGGCGCGATGTCGAGGAGCTTGGCCATCTCGCGGAGCCCCTTGCCGAGGACCTCGACGCGTCGCTGGCGGAGGATGTCGCCGATGGGCTTCTTCGCGGGGGCCATGACGGGGCTCCAAGCGGCGAGTGGCCGCATGTTCGCAATCATGCTAACAACACGACAGGGCCGGTCAAGTGGCTGCCCGGCAGAAAGTGGCGGCGATCACTCGCGGAGGATGGGAACACCGTCCTCGACCTGCACGCGCTCAAGGCTGAGCGCGGCGATCGCCTTCTCGGGCGCAACCAACAGCGGCACGAGCGACGGCCGCAGAACGCCCTGTCGATCCGGTGGTTGCGGGTTCGAGTTCCGTCCGCCTCGCTTCGTAAGCCCCTGCTTTGCAGGGGCTTTTTGTATCCAAGCATCGAGCGATGACGCCCGCCGGACCTTTGGTCCGATGGTGGGCAAGCGTATAGCAATGGCATGCGGTCGGTCGCTACGACGGTTATCCGGACATCAATGCGCTTTGCGGTGGCACTGCGCCGGGTTGCGGTGAAACGCCAAGAGCGGTGTGCCGATAGTGCATCGAGGGCGAGCACGGCGCCGCAGGCTGGCACTGTGCAGGATTATCCCGGTTGGACACCGTGTTCATGACGAATGTCTATGTCCTTGTCGTCGATGATGAGCCGCACATTCGGCATGTGGTGTCGCTGAAGCTTCGCGCTGCGGGCATCGCTTGCGAACAAGCGTCGCAGGGCCTTGAGGCTCTGGATATCGTGCGAGTTCGCGCTCCTGCGCTGGTTGTGACTGATTATCAGATGCCGGGGATGGATGGTCTGCAGCTGTCACGCGCGCTGGTCGCTGAAAGCACGACGGCGCGCGCGCCGGTGCTTCTGCTGACGGCGCGCGGGCATCGCGTGCCACCGAGCGAACTGGCGGGAACCAACATTCAGCAGGTGATCGACAAGCCGTTCAGTCCGCGGCAGTTGATTGAGACGATTCGCGAGTTGCTCGATGCGGCCAGCGCCGCGGAGCGCGCGGCATGACCTGGTCGCTGCTGAATTTGGGTCCGGCCGTCCGGAGTCGGATCGCAGCGCGAGCCGAAGAGTTGGGCGTGCTCGCGATCGAGGCAGATGGACAGGGTTCGATTCGAGTTCTTTGGGCCGGGTCCGATGCGACTGCGCCGGAGCTCGAGCAGGCGCAGTGGCGCCACGCGATTACGCGGTCGTGGGGGTCGTTGTGCGCGGGTGATCATGTCGAGGCGATTCCTGGGGTGCACTGCATCGCGCTGGGGCGATCGGCCGAAACGGATGCGCTCGTGGTGTGCGTCGTAGCGGCGGCCGGGTGCGAGTCCGCCGAGCTGCGCTCGACGCTCGTGTCGCGCTTGGACGCGCGCGGCGTCGCCGATGTCGCCTGCGCGATGCGATGGTTTGTCGAGGGCGCAGTCGGTGCGGAGACGACGGAGATAACGGTTGCCGACGCATTTGCCGAGGAGGTCTCGAGCACCTACGAGCAAATCAGCGTGCTATACCAGTTGGTGCGGTCGATGAACGGCGTTGAGGATCCGCATCGCATCGTCACGCTCGCGTGCGGTCAGATGCTAGAGACGCTCGATTTTGATTGGTTCGCGGCGTGCTTCGATGCGCGACCGGAAATCAGCGAAGCGCTTCGAGGCCGTTTTCTGTCGATCGGCGATCTGCCTTGCGAGGCGGACGAGTTTCGGCAGTACGCGGCGGAGGTGGTGCGCGATCATCGGGCAGACCGCTGGTCGTGGGTGCTGAGGCCGGAAAAGGATCGATTTGCGCGCCGTCTCGGCGACGAGATGCTGTTGGAGTTGATCGCGCACGACGGGAAGGCGATCGGGGCGCTCTTCTGCGGCGGCCGGTCGGGCGATGATCCGGACATCTCCAGCGTTGACATCAAGCTCGTTGACGCGGTGGCGGATTTTCTGGGCGTTTTTCACGAGAATGTGTGCCGGTTCCAGGAGCAGCGTGAGATGTTCCTGGGCACGCTGCATGCGATGACCGGCTCGGTGGATGCGAAGGATCCGTACACGCGCGGTCACTCGGACCGGGTGGCGCATCTTGCGTTCGACCTTGCCGTGGCGTCGGGGATGTCGCGTGACGAGTCGGAACAGGTACGCATTGCGGGACTGCTGCATGATGTGGGAAAGATCGGCGTCCCTGAGCGCGTGCTGCTGAAGGCGGGGCGCCTCGACGACGCGGAGTTCGACGCGCTCAAGCGACACCCGGCGATCGGGCATGAGATCCTGCAGGGCATCCGTCCGATGGCGCCGATGCTGCCGGGAGTGCTGCACCACCATGAACGATGGGACGGTCGCGGCTATCCACATGGCCTCGCGGGCGAGTCGATTCCTCGGATCGCGCGCATCCTGGCGCTGGCCGATGCGTTCGATGCGATGAGCAGCAATCGCGCGTATCGGGACGCGATGCCGCGCGAGAAGGTGCTTGGTGAAATCGCCCGCTGCGCCGGATCTCAGTTTGATCCTCAGTTGGCCCAGCTTTTTGTTGGGCTTGATTTCATGCGATACGATGAGATGGTGGCGGAGGCGAAGCCGCAGTCGAAGGCGGCGTGAGGCGCGTTGTCGTCAGTCGGCGTGCCATCGCCACTCGCCGGGCACGAGGGCTCCAAATGAGTCCAGACGCGCTTCGAGGAGGACTCGAGTTCGCGCGGTGCGCCCGATGCCTCGCAGGATGACAGGGTCACTTTCACCGCTCGCGATGTCGTCGTCGACCGGATCGATGGCGACGAGGCTGTAGGAACCGCCGTGCATGGGTCGCTCGGTGACGCCTGCGGCGAGCACAGACCTCCAGGTGTCGGGTTGCTCGGCGATGAGCAGCAGTGCGTAGTCGATTGCCGCCATCGCGTTTAGGCGTGCCTGCGGGGCCTCGGCGACGCCGATGTGCGTCCGCTGCTCGATCCGAGCTGCCGTAATCGCACCAAGTCCGGCGACAGTGACGATCATGCTCGTACCGAGCACGACCAGATACGCCGCAGCGCGTCGCAGATCGGGCCGGCGGCTCGTGCATGGGGCGTTGCGGCTCATCGGGCCTCCCGTCCGGCCGCCCATTCAACTGATCGCTTCAGGATGATCCATGCGTCTTCGCTAAGGGTCGAGGTCTTGTAGCTGGGCACTGACCACGGAAGGCTGACGCGCTTGCCGGCGACGGGGGTCAGATCCCAGGCTCGATCACCTGGTTCGAGCGTGCCGAGGGAAGGACCGTAGGTGTCCTTTGCGTCGTTGTGGGGGGCGTCCGCCAGCTCGTGCAGGTCGGGGCTGACCTTGCCGTCCATGTACATGACTCGGCGCGTTGGCTTGTCGAAGAGGTACACGAACTGCGTCTCGAACACTGATGTGATGTAGTGCGTGGGATCCTGGATTCGCACGCGCCCAATGTCCTTGTCCTTGTCGTCATCCTCGAACCCGAGTTCCTCGCGCATGTCCCACATCTCGTTGACGACGCCGATCGTCGCCGGACGGATCTTGCCGAGCAGATTCGTGCGCCGGGCGCTGGTCGCGACGAGGACGGCGTCGTTTCGATCGAACGCGTCGGCGAACTCGGCGCTGCCGGCGTCATCGTCGATCGACTCCACTTCGAACCCCCATCCAGCCAGGCGGTCGAAGAGCAGCCGATCGTCGCCGCTGGCCTTGTCTGGATCTTCGATCACGAGGAGGACTCGGACGGGTTCGAGTGACTTGCGTGAGGGCCAAGCGGACGACCGAACCGCGACCAGCGACACCACGAGGTCCGGCGGTCGCTGCACCGTCACAGTGATGCGCTTCGCGCGCCCGTCGGGGGGCACGACGATGGAGGGATCTTCCGGGCGAATCCATTCGACGGAGACCGATCGGGTCCATGCGCTCCATCCGGGGAGTACATCGCCGTCTGCAGACCGGGGCGGGGCGCCGACCCATCCGTGGTAATCATCGATGTCATCCCAGTCGCGACGGAGAAGAGGCGATTCGCCAGCCTCGCGCGCGATCGTGTTGGGATCGGTGTCGTCCGGATCCTCAAACTCCTGATCGAGGATCTCGGTCATCAAGTCGTTCGCCAGCGACGCGGCTCGTGCGCGATCGGAGACCGTCACGCGCGTCCGGTGCACGGCGCCGACCAGTTGCAGGGCGCCGACGAGCATGACGGCAAGGACGAAGGTTGAGATCGCGGCCTCGACCAGCGACATGCCCCGCCGCCTCGATTGGATTCGCCTTCCGATCAATGGCTGATCACTCCGGCGGACACATCGGGTTCATTCAGCAGCATCGTGCTCGTGGATACGAGGCCGGATCCATCGGTCGTCGGATCGATGTCGATGCGCACTGCCTGAAGGTGTATGTCGTCGGGCGGAGTCCAGTTCGGATCAGGTCGGATCATCGTGCCATACACGCGCAGCCAGATGCCGCGGGTGGCGTCGATCGACCAGGCTTTGCCCGTCTCGCCCTCGAGCAGCGCGCCGATCTCCGAGAGGGTGTCGCCTCGCTCGATCTTGGCCGCGTGACCGCCGATCAGGCTCGTAAACACGATTGCGATCTCGTTCTTGATGTCGAAGTAGAGGCCTCCGGGGAAGCTCACATAGCTCCATTCATCTTCGATGAGGGCTACTTCGGGGAACAGTGTGCTGGCAACCGCACTTGCCTCGGGCAAGCCATTGACCGTCTGGTGAATGGCGATGCGCATCGTCTCCGTGGGCGAGCCATCGGGTTTTCCGACGAACCCGATGCGTGTGATTGAATAGCTCCTCACATCGAGGGGGACCATCGGGATGAAGCGCTGCGCCTTGAGCTTTGCATCCTGGACATCCAGATCGCTTGGTCCGACAGTGTTCGAGGCGTCGATTCGATACAGCTCCATCTCGCCGCTCTCGATGACGGGTGGCTCGCCGTCGCCGGTCTCGGACCAGACGGTGTAGTCGAGCAGAAAGCTTTTGACGCCCTCGAGCACGGCGATCGGTGCGCCGCCATCAACGATGCGCTCCACTGGCGCGGG
>JBICHM010000294.1:0-6459 GCA_043101835.1 Phycisphaerales bacterium
GTTCCGTGCAGCGCATCCAGCCCGCCTTGCCGATACACCACTATGCACCCGCTCATCCGGCGCTACCGGTGGCTCGGCCTGTTCTTCCTGTCGTACCTGCTGTTCTTCGCGATCTGGGCGGTGCGCGCGAGCAACGCGGAGTTCGTGCTGTACCTCGCGGTGGAGGTCGTGCTCGCGGCGGCGGTGCTCGTCGTCGATGTGCGCTGCCGCCTGCCGATGCGCCTGCTCTGGGCGCTGGCGTTCTGGGGGCTCATCCACGCGATGGGCGGCCTTGTGCCCGTCGGCGACTCCGTGCTCTACAACTGGCGGCCGGCCCCCGCGCTGCCGAAGTTCGATCAGGTGGTGCACGCCTACGGCTTCGCCGTCGCCACCTTCGTCGGCTGGTTCGCCATGAAGGCGGCGACGGGCTTCGATGGGCGCGTCGGCTTCGGTCTGTGGTTCCTGCTGGTGACGATCGGCATGGGCTTCGGCGCGCTCAACGAGATCGTGGAGTTCGCCGCGGTGCTGCTGATCCCCGACACGAATGTCGGCGGCTACATGAACACTGGCTGGGACCTGGTCAGCAACCTCGTCGGCTGCGTCATTGCTGCGACGGTGATTGCGTGGGGGCAGCGCGAGAAGAGCGCTACCCCAACTCCCCCCTGATCACATACCGCAGGATCTCCACCACCTGCTCCGGCGTCTCGCACACGGCGTTCGCCGCGCCGTCCACTTCCTTCAGCGCGTGCGTGTGCTCCTCGGGGTGCATAATGATCAGCGGCTTGCCGAGGGCGCTGGCGTAGCCTGCGTCGAAAGCCGCGTTCCACTGCTTGTACTTGTCGCCGAAGCGGACGACGACGAGGTCGGCCTTCTCGAGGAGCGTGCGCGTGCGGATGGCGTTGACGCCGGCGCCCTTGTGGTCGCGCCAGAAGGGCTTGTCCTCGTCGCCGAGGATAGCGACGCCGCAGTCGTCGCTGGCGCCGTGGTCAGTGACGGGGCCGGTGAGGGTGACGGGCAGGTCGGCCTGTTCGACACCGGTTCGGATGGCGTCGCGCCAGTCGGAGTGGATTTCGCCGGCGAGGTAGACGGTCCAGTGCATGGTGGGGGGATCTCCGAATCGTCCGGGAAATGCGGTGTTCGCGGGCATGCGAGCCTAGGGCGCGTCACAGGCGGGCATCGGTGCTCCGGCAGGCGCCGCGCGTGCGGGGTCGAGCCGGTATGGTTCCCGGGACGCGCCGCCGGGCCGCACCGGCCCCGGCGCGGGAGTGACGAGTGAAACCCAGATAGGGAGGCATCACGGATGCGCAGTTCGATGATCACGCCGGCGGCCCTCGGGCTGTCGGCGCTGCTTGTGGGCGCCGGCGCCCTGATGATGGGCCAGTCGGTGCGCCCCGCATACGAGCGCCCGCCGGAGAAGGCGAGCATGCTGCACGGCATGATCGAGGCTCGGAAGATCAAGCTCGTCGAGGCCATCGGCATCGCCGAGGAGCACACCGGCGGCCTCGTGCAGAGCATTTCCTACCGCATGCCCGGGGAGCCCAACGGCTCGGGCATCAATGTGATCGTCTACACCACCGAGTCGAAGCGCGAACTCGAGATCGACGGGTTCACCGGAGAAGTGATCTTGGACAAGAAGATACCGCGGTTCCCCGGCTGGGAGATGGAAGGCGAACTGGCCACCACCGAGAGCGGCCTGATGTACGCCGACATCCGCGAGGGCGACGGCGCGCAGCCCGCCGGACCGTCGTCGGTCGTGCGCGTGCACTATGTCGGCTACCTCGTCGACGGGACGAAGTTCGACTCCTCGTTCGATCGCGGTGAGTCGGTGACCTTCCCGCTCAACCGCGTGATCAGCGGCTGGACCGAGGGTGTCGGCTCCATGAAGGTCGGCGGCCGGCGCAAGCTCGTGATTCCCTACGAACTCGCCTACGGCGAGAACGGGCGCCCGCCGACGATCCCGCCGAAGGCCATGCTCGTCTTCGATGTCGAGCTCATCGGCATCGAGCGCGACTGAGGCGCCAGGCAACGCCAGCACTCGTGGCGTCGCTCTGCACGGAGCGACGCCGCGTTTTTTGTGCGCGGCGCACGCCCCAGCCCATCTCCTGCCCGAACACACCCCTGAATCAGGTGCTTTTCGGGTGCAATTCCCTGGTCGCAGGGCTAGTCTGGGCCACGACGTCGCCCTCCCTCGCGGCGTCGAGAGAGAGGGACTCGATGACGAAGTGCAAGACGTTGATGGCGGTGATCGTCGCGTTCGCTGCGCAGACCGGCGCTGTCGCCGGCTGGAGCGAGCGCATCGGCGCGACACCCGACGAGGTGCTCAGTTCGCTCGCGGCGCTTGGTATCGAGCCCGATGCACTGGTGCGCGCGGTGCTCGACGGCGACGGGGCGCTCACATTCGAGAACTCGTCGAGCTTCGGTGATGCGCTCACGGTTGATCTGCGCGTCGCCGACACCGGCGCCTACGCGGAGGTGTATCGCCGGATCAGCGGCGCGCCGCTTCCCGACGGGTTCGACGTGGACGCGTTCGCGGCGATCGTGAACTGGGCGCTCGCCGACCCCGACGCCTTCCTCGCGCGCGGCGGCACGATGAACGATCTTCGGCGCGCCCGGCGCGACAACGCGCAGCGCCTGCTCGAGGATGATGCGAGCGTCTCGGGACGCAGCGCGGCAGCGGAGATCGATCTGCCGTACGCGGGCGAGGCGATCGAGCCGACGGAGTTCTTCGGCGGCGCCGGCGAAGTGGGCGCGATTCCGACGCCCGGCGCCGCGACGCTGCTCGGCCTTGCCGGTCTGGCGGCGACGCGCCGCAGCCGGCGCTGACCGGCGACACAGCGACTGGAAATGACACAGGCCCGAACGCGTGTGCGTCCGGGCCTGTTCTGTGCTGCAGTGCTGGTCTGTCGTTCGGCCTCACCAGCCGCCGCGATCACCCCGGTCGCCGCCGCCGCGCCCGCCGCGATAGCCACCGCCGCCGCCGCCGCCACCACCGCGACCGCCGCGGAAACCACCACCGCCGCCGCGCGGCCGGTCTTCGCGCGGGCGCGCTTCGTTGACGACGAGCGCGCGTCCGCCGACTTCCTGGCCGTTGAGTGCTTCGATGGCGGCGTTGCCCCCACTGGCATCCATCTCGACGAAGCCGAAGCCGCGGGAGCGGCCGGTCTCGCGATCCATGACGACCTGGGCGGAGTGCACTTCGCCGTGCTCGCTGAAGATCTCCCGCAGCTCGTTGTCGTCGACGCTGAAGGGGAGATTCCCGACATAGAGCTTCATCATGCTCTATCCATCCAACCGTCGCCCGAGCGCGTGCCATCGGCCGGCGCGTCTCGGGCGGGCGCACGCCGATCCGTGAGCGCGCCCCAACGGTCGGGGCGGCGTCGAGGAAATCATACCGATGGCCCGGAAATCGCTGGAACGCGCTTCCACTTGAACGATCAATCAAGTAGCATCGCCCCGTCACCATGAAAGGGGGCGGCGATGCACGCATCGGTACGGGCGGGGACCTGGCGCGGAGTCGCGCTGGTTGCGGTCGGTCTTGCGGGGGCGCCCTCGGCGCCGGCCCAGCCGGCGGAGATGCGCTCCTACCTCGCCCACATCGGCGCGGCGGAGGCCAACCTGCGCCTCGGCGAGGTCGCGGCGGCGCGTCGGTGGCTCGATGGCGCCCCGAGCGCCCTCCGGGGCTGGGAGTGGGACTACCTCGACGACGCGAGCGACGATGCGGCGCTGGTGATCGTGGCGCATGGCGATGAATCCCATCCCGGCGCCGAGGACGCGGCGTACAGCCCCGATGGCGCCCTGATCGCCTCTTCTGGGGCCGACGGCGTCGTGCGCCTGTGGGATGCGCGCGAGGGCGCGCCCGTGCGCGACCTTGTCGGCCACACCGGCCCGGTGCGCGGCGTGGCGTTCGCGCCCGGCGGCGCGACGCTCGCCAGTGCGAGCGCGGATGGCACGGTCAGGCTGTGGGGCGTCGAGTCCGGCGAGACGCTCGCCGTGCTCGAGGGCCACGAGCACCCCGTCACCGGCGTCGCGTGGAGCCCCGACGGCGAGACGCTTGTCACCACCGGGTATCGGCGCACGCAGGGCGACCCGCCCGTCGCCGGCGTCATCCGCATCTGGAGCGCACAGGGCGACCTGCTCGAGCACCTCGATGTCGGCGTGAAGCCGGTGCGCAGCGTCGCGTTTACGCCCGATGGCTCGAAGTTCGTGACCGGCGACTGGGATTTCCTCGTGCGCGTCTTCGATGCGGACACGCGCGCAGAGGTGGCGCAGTTCAACATCGGATCGACGGGGTACTCGCCGGTGAACGCGGTGGCGATCAGCCCGGACGGTCGGCGCGTCGCGGCGTGCAGCCTTGATCGATCCATCTCGGTGTACGACCTCGAGCGCGCCGAGCGCATCGCGCAGTGGCAGGCGCACGATCGTGAAATCGAGGCGCTGACCTTCACCCCGGACGGCCGATGGCTGGCCAGCGCCGGGCTCGACCAGGTCGTCGCGCTCTGGGACGCGGCGACCTTCGAGGAACGCGCACGGTTTCGTGGGCACGAATCGGTAGTGATGTCGCTGGACGGCGCGCCCGACTCCAGCGCCCTCGTCAGCGCATCAACCGACGGCACGCTGCGCGTGTGGGATCTGCCCGCGCTCCTCGCGCGCGCCGACGCCTTCCGGACCGAGGATTCGACGTACGGGCTCGATGTCAGCGCGGACGGCGCGCTAGTCGCCTTCGGGACGAGCGTCGGGCGCATCTCCGTCTGGAGCGCCGCGGGCGCGCCTGTCGCCGCGTGGGCCGGCCATGAGGCGGACGTCAACGCGCTGGCGTTCGACCCCGATGGCCGGGCGCTCGCCACGGTGAGCAACGACGGCACGCTCGCGCTCTGGGATGCGCAGTCGGGCGCCCTGCGCTGGCGCGTGCCCGGACACGACCGGCAGATGACGGGCGTCATCTTCGACGCCTCGGGCGAGCGGATCATCACGTGCGCCGGTGATCGCGAGATCCGCGTCTGGTCGAGCGCGAGCGGGGCGCGCATCGGCGGCGCGACGATCGACGGCGCGGCGGCCTACCGGGTGGCGCTCGCGCCGGACGGCATGACGATCGCGGCGGCGTGCTCCGACGGGTCGGTGCGCCTCTTCAACGCCTCGACGCTCGAACCTGTCGGCGCGCTGGAGCGCGCAAGCAACGGCGCGCTGCGCGATGTCTCGTGGTCGCCCGATGGGCGCACCATCGTGACAGCGGGCGACGATCGCGTGGTGCGCCTCCGCGATGCGTCGAGCGGCGACGTGACCGCCTCGCTGCGCGCCCACGACATGCTGGTCTGGAGCGCGGCGTTCAGCCCCGATGGGCGGCGGCTGGCCACCTGTTCCTACGACCAGACGGTTCGCCTCTGGAATATCGCCACCGGCGCCGAGACGCTGACGCTGCGAGGATCCCGCAATGGGTTCTACGACGTTCGTTGGACCGCGGACGGCCGCTCGATTGTGGGCGCTTCGATGGGCGGCACGAGCCTGGTGTGGTCGGCGTCGCGCTGACCGGCAACCTTCCCCGGCGTGAAACCACCCGATCCGCCGGCGCGCCGGGATTCGGGCGTGATTCCAGTTGGAATCGGGTGGTGTCCGGATATTCTCGGACTGGGCCGCAGGCCCCGTGAGGGAAGCACCCGGCGGGCGACGGGACCGAACCCGGACGCACCGAGCCGGACTGGGTCTTGGGACGCGGCGCGAGCACGACCTCCGCGCCGCACGCGCGCAGCGCGATGCGCACCAGCGGCGCCACGCCGGCGACCTCACGCTCCTCCTCCGGAACGCCCCGCGCTGTGCGCGGGGCGTTCTTCTCATGGCGGGCGGTCGTCGATCTACACTGTCTCCGACGCGCCTGCGGCGCGAGGAGACGCCATGGCCGACGAAAAGAAGGACGCACCGACGCCGCGACGTGACGCCAAGCAGGCGCTCCCGCCGGACGCCGGGCCGCTGCAGCGGTTCCGGAACATGGCGGTGTGGAAGCAGGCGCTCGTGGCGATCTCTGTCGTCCTGATGGGAACGGGTGTGGCGCTGCCCTTCATGTTTCCGGCGACCGCGCCGGCGCAGACCGCGCCGGCCGGCGACCTGCCGCCGGGCGCCCAGGGTTTTGCGCCGACCGACAGCGGGGAAGCCGGCGGGGCCGGCGATCCGGCGAGTGAGTCCGGGATCTCGCCGGCGCTCTTCCGACTGGGCTTCTCGTTCTTCGTCGGGTTCGCGATCGCCTTCGCGGTGCGGTCGTTCATCAAGGTGTCGCTGGCGGTGGTGGGCCTGTACCTGCTGCTGACCTTCGGGCTGGAATACGCGGGGCTGCTCGAGGTGCGCTGGGGGGCGGTGGCCGAGCAGTACGACTCGGTCGCGGCGTGGCTGCGCGCCGAGACGGGCTCTTTTCGGTCCTTCATTACCGGGCGCGTGCCGGCGGCTGGAGCCGCGCTGGCCGGCCTGGGCATCGGGTTCACGCGAAAGTAGCGC
>JBICHM010000295.1:0-3610 GCA_043101835.1 Phycisphaerales bacterium
CCCCTCACCCTATCCGCCTGCGGCGGATCGACCTCTCCCCCAAGGGGAGAGGATGCAAGCGAGCGCGCGGAGCGAGGCGCGTCCTGTGCGGCCGCGCCTCGGCTCCGGCTCTCCCTCCCCGCCGCTGCCAGGGGGACGCGCGACGCCTGACTCCAGCGCGTGCGCGGTCCCGGGTCGCCCGGCCTTCGCGGGGCCGGGGGCAGGCTGTGGGTGATCCCGGACGCTCGGGTGCGCGCCGCGGGATCGGCATCCGTTCAGACAGATTGGCGGCCTGACCGCCGCCCTCCTCGATCACAAAGAAATCAGTCCGCGCCCTCGTGCTCGTCGTCGCCGGGGGTCTCGCGCAGCATCTTGCGGAGGTACGAGTTCTCGCGGCGCGTGGCCTCCAGGTCGAAGACGAGGTACTTCACGCTCAGGCGCAGGTGGTCGAGTGAATCCTGCAGGCTGCGCACGGTGGCGCGCAGGCGCTGGTGGCGCTCGCGCGTCTCTTCGAGCAGCGATCGCACGCGATCGCGCTCGGTCTCGGGCATCGCCTCGATCTGCTCACTGAGCTCGGCGAGCCTCGTCTGAAACTCCTGCTCGTTCATGGTCACGGTCCCTCTCGCTCGTCTCTTTGATGTTGTTCGCACCCGGCGACCCGCCGAGGGCACGAGAAAAGGAACAACGGGCGCGCCGGGGTCGGGCTGGCGCGGCGTCGGCTGGCGCCAAAGTCGTCTCGTCCGAGAAGAACGCGGCGCGGGCGCGCGACAGCGCGATCGCGCGCACGAAAACCCCTGATTGCAGGGGAACGCCCGGGGCCGGGTGTGCGGGATGTTGCGTGAAATCAACCCTGGGCGTGGACGCGGCGCACCAGGTCGGCGACGGGGCGGGGCGGGTTCTTCAGCACCGCCTGGTAGGTCTCGGGCTCGGCGCGCTTCGCTTCGAGGAGGAGGCGCTTGAGGTGCTGGTCGCGCTCACGCGCGAAGCGTCCGAAGAACTGCTCGAGTTCGTGGCGGTTGAAGCGGACCATCGGGTCGGCGAGCCCGCTCTGGGCGGCGGCCCAGTCGATGAGGCTCGCGCCGGAGTCTTCGAAACGGTAGAGGTCGATCGTGGCGCGGATCCGGGCCTTGAGCGGGCGGAAGGGGTCGCGTGCGGGCTCGGGGAGGGTCGTGAAGACCTGCGCGGGGTCGCGCTCGAGGGCGGCGGCCAGTTCGGGGTCGGCGCCGGTGGCCTCGGCCTGTTCCTCGGGGGTCTTGGCGCTGAACGCGGCGGCCTCGGCGGGTCGGATGTCGGCGTGGATGGTGCTGACGGTCTTCAGCCCGGCCCGATCGAAGCGGATCTTGAGGCGCTGGCCGCTCCTGCCGCCCTCGCTGTGGGCCATGGCGGAGAGGACCTGCCCGGCGCCCCACTCGGGCATGGCGGCGTGGACGACTTTGTCGCCGAAGGAGAAGGTTGTTGTCGCTGCCATCGTGCTGTGGTGGGCGTCGGCGGGTGTGGGGCCGCCGGGTCGCCATGCTCCATGTCGGCGTCGCTCGGGCGTCGTCCGGGCCACGCTGCGGGGCGGGCGGGGACGCGAGAATGGACGCGTGCCTTGCCCCCGGGGTGGGGGCCTCTCTACACTCTTCGGTTCGATTCCGACGAATCGTCGCGTCGTGCGGCCGGCGAGCCAGCGCGGCGGACCCGAGGTGGACGAGCCACCCCCAGTGGGCGAACCACGGAGAGCACCAGCGGATGATCGACGCTCTGAAGAGTGATGATATCTTCAACAAGGTCGGCGGTCGCTTCAAGGCGTGCGCGCTGATTCAGCGCCGCCTCGTCGAGCTTCTCGACGGCGCCCGGCCGCTGGTCGAGCGCGAGGGGCGCAGCGACCTCGAACTCGTGATCGAAGAGATCCTGCAGGACAAGATCACGCTGACCTACGCCGAGGAAGAGGCCGAGGCCGTCGCGCCCGCGCCGACCTCCGCGCTGCTCTGACCTGATCCCGACAGGACCCACACCATGGCCACCGCGCCTGAGCCTGCGCCCGTCGAAGCGCTGCGCGGCGCGTCTGTCGTCGTGGGTGTGACGGGGGGGATCGCGGCGTACAAGACGGCCACGCTCGTCAGCCGCCTCGCCCAGGCCGGGGCGGAGGTGACGACGCTGATGACAACCGCGGCGACGCAGTTCGTGACGCCGCTGACATTTCAGGCGCTGTCGGCGCGCCCGGTCTACACGAGCCAGTGGGAGCACATCGACGCGAAGGACCCGCAGCACATTGCGCTGGCGCGCGGGTGCGACTGCATGATCGTCGCGCCCTGCACGATGGACTGCATGGCGAAGCTCGCGCAGGGGCTGACCGAGGATGTCGTCACGCTGGTGGCGCAGTCGATCGACCGCGCCGCGACGCCCACGCTGCTGGCGCCCTCGATGAATGAGACGATGTGGGCGCAGCCGGCGACGCAGCGGAACCTGCAGGTCCTCATCGAGGATGGATTCGAGATCGTCGGGCCGGATACGGGGTGGCAGGCGTGCCGCGCGGTGGGGCCGGGGCGGATGACCGAGCCCGAGGCGCTCGTCGAAGCGGTGGCGCGGGCGATCGTGCGTTCGCGCGCGGCCCGGGCATGAACGGGCGCATCTGCGGCGCCACGGCGCTCGAGCGGGCGGTTGCGCTCGCGGGCGCGCTGGCCGAGGCCGGGGTGACGACGCTGGAGTTCGACGGCGAGACGCTCGCGGCCCGGGACACGGATCTTCCGGGTCGCCTGCTCACCGCCGGCGCGGGCACGCTCCGTGACGCCTCGCGCGGGTTCGAGGCGCATTTCGGGCCGGAATCCTGCCGCTGGAGGGCGAGCGATCCTGAACTGGGCGCGCGTCTGGCCGATATCAGTGGTTCCTGATCACCCTGCGAGGACGCGATGCCCGGCCCGACGCCCACCATTCTGCATGTCACCCACGAAGCCGTGCACCACTTCGGCGGCATCGGCACGGTGCTCGACGGCCTGCTGTCGAGCCCGGCGTACCGGCGCGCGGTGGGGCGATCGATCCTGCTGTGCCCCTTGTGGGATGTCAGCCCGAAGCGCTCACCGACCGAGCGCCTGGGTGACCAGGACGCGACGGTGTGGTACTCGAGCCTCGACGGCATCGACGAGCGCGGCCTCGGCGCGCTGCTCGCGCCGATCGAGCGCGCGTGGGGCGTGCGCTTCGTCTACGGCACGCGCCGCTGGCCGACCGCGGCGGAGCCGGACCGCATCGCCGAGTCGGAGGTGCTGCTCGTCGATCTCGCCGACATCCACGCCGACCGGCTGAACGCGGTGAAGGGGCTGCTCTGGGAGCGCACCGGCCTCGAGAGCGCACGCTACGAGCAGGATCACGACTACGAACAATGGTGCCGCCTCGCCGGCCCGGCGCTCGACGCGGTCGTCGCCCTGACGCGCGAGGACGAGCCGGTCGTCGTGCTCAGCCACGAGTACATGGGGATGGCGACAGCGCTGCTCGCGTCGGGCGACGACCGGCGCGCGTTCCGCACGATCCTGCACGCCCACGAGTGCGCGACGGCGCGCCCGATCGTCGAGCACCACCCGGCGCACGACGCGGCCTTCTACCCGGCGATGCGGGACGCGATGGCGTGGGGCGAGTCGGTCGGCGATGTCTTCGG
>JBICHM010000296.1:0-4165 GCA_043101835.1 Phycisphaerales bacterium
GCAGCTTCTCCTTGTCGTAGTCGCTGGTGGAGCGCTCGATCTGGGCGCGGATCTGCTCGGCGCGGGCGGTGATCGCCTTCTTCGTGCCGGCGCCCTCGATGAGCGTGGTGTCGTCCTTCGTGATGCTCGCCTTCTTCACACGACCCAGCTCGCTGATCTCGATCGACTCGAGCGTCCGACCGAGGTCCTCGCTGAAGAACGTGCCGCCGGTGACGGCGGCGATGTCGCCGAGCATGGCCTTGCGCCGGTCGCCGAAGCCCGGGGCCTTCACGGCCGCGACCTTGAGGACGCCGCGGAGACGGTTCACGACGAGCGCCGCGAGCGCCTCGTTCTCCACCTCCTCGGCGATGATCAGCAGGGCCTTCCCGCTGCCGGCGACCTTGTTCAGGAGCGGCAGGAAGTCGTTGAGGTTGCTGATCTTCTTCTCGTGGATGAGCACGAGCGCATCTTCGAGCACGCACTCGGTCGTCTTCGGATCGGTCATGAAGTAGGGCGAGAGGTAACCCTTGTCGAAGGCCATGCCGTCGACATAGTCGAGCACGGTCTCGGCGGTCTTGCCCTCTTCAACCTCGACGACGCCGTCGGCGCCGACCCGGTTGATCGCCTCGGCGATGATCTCGCCGATCTCGGCGTCATGGTTCGCGGCGACGGTGGCGACCTTCTTGTAGTCGGCCTTGCCGCTGCACTTCTTGGCCATGCCGGTGATCGCCTCGGCGGCGGCCTCGGCGGCCTTGTTCACGCCGCGCTGCACATGCACCGGGTTGGCGCCGGCCGCGACGAAGCGGATGCCCTCGGTGAAGATCGCCTCGGCGAGCACGGTGGCGCTCGTGGTGCCGTCGCCGGCGACATCGTTGGTCTTCTTGGCGACCTCCTGGACCATCTTGGCGCCCATGTTCTCGAAGGTCTCGGGCAGCGAGACCTCCTTGGCCACGGTGACGCCGTCCTTGGTGACCGTGGGGCCGCCGAAGGACTTCTGGAGGACGACATTGCGCCCGGTGGGGCCCATCGTGGCCTTTACGGCCTTGGCGAGGCGCTCGACGCCCTGCTTCATCTCGAGCAGGGCCGCGTCGTTGAACATCATCTGCTTGGTGGACATGGGTCGAACCTCTTGGGACCAGGGACCGGGGATCAGGGACCGGGGGAAACCGGTGATCAGGGTCGCGCTGGCTGCGTGTTGAGTTTGTTCTCGATGCTTCTGATCAGGCCGGCGAGCACGCGGCCGCATTCCTTGGTGGCGTCGAGCGAATCATCGCATGCGCCGCCATCTGACATTCCCAGTCCGGTCGCAATGGCGAGTTGCGTTTCTACTTCGTACAGGGATCCGCGAGCGATCCGAAGAAACCGGAGATACTCCTGCGTGCTGCCACGGCCGTACCCCTCGGCGATGTTGCTGGGCACCGCGATGGCTGCTCGGCGCAACTGACTGACCAATCCGAACCGTTCGTCCCGAGGAAAGGCAGCGGTCGCTCGGTATACGCACTCACACGCGCGCATTCCGTGCTTCCACGCGTCGAGGTCTTCGTATGACCGAATCGCTCCAGTCATGCCTTCCCCTGATCCCGGGTTCCCGGTCCCGGGTCCCTTCGATCACTTATCGAAGACGCCGAGGATCTCGCTCTCCCGCAGGATCAGGTGCTCCTCGCCCTTGATCTCGATCTCGCTGCCGGCGTACTTGCCGTACACGACGGTGTCGCCCTTCTTGACGCCCATCTCGCCGCGCTTCCCGTTGTCGAGGCGCTTGCCGGGGCCGACGGCGACGACTGTGCCGCGCATCGGGCGCTCCTTGGCCGTCTCGGGCAGGTAGATCCCACCCTCGGTGACCATCTCTTCCTCGACCGGCTTGACGAGAACGCGATCCTCGAGCGGCTTGACTGCCATGGCTGTGATTCTCCGAACGGGGCGACGTGGCGCCCACAGTGTTGATGATGTCTGCACGCGACGCGCGCTACGCGTCGGCGGGGTTCTCTTCGTCCGACTCGACCGGCTCCGTGCCGATCATGGGGTGCGGCTCCGTGCTGGTGACCAGCGACACGGCGCCGTGGATGTCCTTGTGGTCCTGAATCTCGGGCAGTTTGTCGCCGGGCTTCTGGTGGGCCGCGGCGAAGCCGAAGCGCTTGTCCTCTTCCTCGGGGAGTTCGACCCACTCGACGCTGGCGATCATGCCGGGGGGCACGGCGAGGCTGATGACGCTCTCGCCCTCGAAGTCGCCGGCGTAGTGGCCGACGAAGACATACCCGGTGATGACCGCCACCGGTGACTCGGCGCCGGGGTCGTGCGCGTGCACCTCGGTCGAGTGCACGCGCATGCGCCGGCCATCCTTCAGGGTGACGACGAGGCGCAGGCGATCACGCTCCTGCTCGGGCAGCGCCTTGTGCGCGGCTTCGCCCGAGCGGCCGATCCATTCGTTCCAGGTGATGAAATCACCCTGACGACCGAGATCGATGCGTGGTTTGGCCATGGCCTCGTGCAGTCAACTCCTCGCGAGCGGGCTCAGAAGCCCATCCCGCCCATGCCGCCCATACCCATGCCGCCCATTCCGCCCATGCCGCCCATTCCGCCCATGCCGCCGCCCATGCCGCCCATGCCGCCCATGTCGGGCGCGCCGCCGGCGTCGTCGCCTGCGTCGGGCTTCTCGGTGATGATGCAGTCGGCGGTCAGCAGCACGGTCGCGACGCTCGCGGCGTTCTGGAGCGCCGTCTTGTCCACCTTCGCGGGGGTCAGGACGCCGTCCTTGAGCAGGTCGCCGTACTCGAGCGTGAGCGCGTTAAAGCCAAAGGTCGCGGCGTCATTTTCGCGCACCTTGCTGACGACGACGGAGCCCTTGGCGCCGG
The DNA here is from genome assembly GCA_043101835.1 of Phycisphaerales bacterium. Taxonomy (GTDB): domain Bacteria; phylum Planctomycetota; class Phycisphaerae; order Phycisphaerales; family UBA1924; genus JBICHM01. The sequence goes on from JBICHM010000296.1 coordinate 2,832, forward strand.
CGTTGTGCGCGATCGTCTCGAGCGGCACCGAGAGCGCCTTGCGCACAACCTCGAGGCCGGCGGCGAAGTCGTAGGCATAGTGGCCGATGTCGTCGGCGTGGACCTCGGTCTTCTTGCCGAAGACGGCCTTCCACTCCTTGATCTTCTCGACGGCGCCCATGGCGCGGACGAAGGAGGTGCCGCCGCCGGCGACGACGCCCTCGGCGACCGCGGCGCGGGTGGCGTGCAGCGCGTCCTCGACGCGCGCCTTCTTCTCCTTCAGTTCGGCCTCGGAGGAAGCGCCGACATTGATCTGGGCTACGCCGCCGGAGAGCTTCGCGAGGCGCTCCTGGAGCTTCTCGCGGTCGTAGTCGCTCGTCGAGATCTCAATCTCGCGCCGGATCTGCTCGATGCGGGACTGGATGTCCTTGTTGGAGCCGGCGCCCTCGAGGATGGTCGTGTGCTCGCCGGTGACCTCGATCTTCTTGGCCATGCCGAGCATGTCGAGCTTGGCGTCGGCGAGATCGACGCCGAGGTCCTTCATGATCGCGGTGGCGCCGGTGAGGGTGGCGATGTCGCCGAGCATGGCCTTGCGCCGGTCGCCGTAGCCGGGGGCCTTGACGGCGACGACCTGCAGCGTGCCGCGGAGCTTGTTGATGACAAGCGTGCTGAGCGCCTCGCCGGTGATGTCCTCGGCGATGATCAGCAGGGGCTTCTTCGTCTGCATCACCTTCTCGAGCACGGGCACGAGTGTGGAGACGCTGTCAATCTTCTCCTCGTGGATGAGCACGAGGCACTTCTCGAGCTCGACCTTCATCTCGTCGGGGTTGGTGACGAAGTTGGGCGAGAGGTAGCCCCGGTCGAACTGCATGCCCTCGACGACATCGACGACGGTGTCGCGGCTCTTGCCTTCCTCAACGGTGATGACGCCGTCTTTGCCGACCTTGTCCATCGCATCGGCGATGATCTGGCCGATGGTTGCGTCTTGGTTGGCCGAGCAGGTGCCGACCTGGGCGATTTCCTTGGAGTCGCCGACGCTCTTGGACATGTTCTTCAGTTCGTCGATGATGGCGTTCACCGCCTTGTCGATGCCGCGCTTGATCTGGTTGGCGTTGGCACCGGCGGTGATGTTCTTGAGGCCTTCGGTGAAGATCGACTCGGCGTAGATGGTGGCGGTGGTGGTGCCGTCGCCGGCGTCCTTGGAGGACTTGGAGGCCACTTCCTTGACCATCTGAGCGCCGATGTTTTCCAGCGAATCTTCGATTTCGATTTCCTTGGCCACGGTCACGCCGTCCTTGGTGACAGTGGGCGAGCCGAAGGATTTTTCGAGGATCACGACGCGGCCGGAGGGGCCG
>JBICHM010000297.1:0-7924 GCA_043101835.1 Phycisphaerales bacterium
CTTCCGATCTGGGTGCGGCGTTCGGCTTCATTGCGATCTCCCCTCGCCGAAGCGCGACATCAGCGCACCCCGGGATGTGGTCGGTTCGCCCCGATCGGGCGATGCACCCACCCTACGGCGAGACCGGGGGTGATCACAAGAGTTTGTCCGGTATTTTGCAGGGGTCTGAGCGCAACCGGCACAGGGCGGCGTGTCCGAATCGGACATTCATTCGAGATGGGCTTCGATCCAGTCTCGAATCGCCGCGACCGAGGTGGCCAGCGTCTCGTCGCCATAGCGTCCGAGATTCGCCGAGCCGGTGTCGACGAGACCCATGACGCCGATCACGCTCCACCCGTTCTCGCTCCGTGCGAGCAGCGGCCCGCCGCTGTCGCCGGCAAACGCTGACGCCTCGTGTTCGGTGGCGCCATCGTCATCGGGCGCGCTGAAGTTCATCACCAGTTCGTTGCGACTCGTGTCAACGCGCTCGATGCGGTTGGTTCCCGCATGCTTCACGCCGCGCGCCATGCCCATGGCCTCACGCGCGGGCACACCGTTCTGGGGGTCGCTGACAAACGCGCCGATGCCAACCAGGACCACGTCGGGGTTGGCTTCATCGAACGCGCCGAGCGCCATCGGCGCAACGCCCTCGACTGGCTCCGCAAGTCGGAGCAGCGCCACATCGCCGGGCGAGAACGGCTCGTCGCCGGTGCGCGTCGCCATCTGCCGCTCGAGGGGGATCCACTCCGGATGGATGATGACTTCCTCGACGGTGTAGGCGCGCCCGTCCTCAAGGGTGAATGAGATCGGCGTCCGCTTCTGGAGGCGGAGGAAATCAGCGACATGCGCCGCGGTGAGCACCCAGCGGTCAGCGATGAGCGTGCCCGTGCCCATCCCGCCGAGGGCGCCGACCGCGCGGTGCGGCGCCGCGAGCGCGGCGTATTCGGACTGTGTCGTTGGCGGCGCCCCGGCGATCGCGACGGCGTGCATCCCGAGAAGCGTCGAAGCGGTCAATGCGATCATGTGGTCGTCCCCTCGTGGCGTGCGGCGATGGCGTCCGTCCTGCGGCGTCGAGCCGCGCGTCTCCGGTCGCTGTGCGGTTCTGGGGGATCCGCCGCGTTGAATTACAGCGATCCATCGTCTTGAGGCGCCACCTCGACGCTGACGCCCCGGATTCAGTGTGCCGTCCGGCCTAGAGAAAACAACGCGCCCGTCGAATGACGGACACGTTGTTGAGGAGCGTCAATGCAATCGGGCGCTGTGCGAGGAGCGACCGGCGACTGACCCCCGCGGCTCATGGAGCCGATCGGTCAGGGCAGCGAGTCGATGACGAGGTTCCCGCCGCCCGTGATGTTCGTGCCGGTGTTGAGCGCGCTCAGGCACCCGCGGATCACTGAGTTGTTCGCCCGAATGCCGTCACCGCCGTTCTCCGTCGCGACGCAGTTCTCGACGACGCCGCGCACCAGCCCGGAGGCGTCGATCAGGATGCCGGTTCCGCCGTTGCTGGTGCTGAGGCAGTTCTTGACGATGTGACCGTTTCCGCCGCCGCACGACGGAGCAATGCGGTCAGACCGCTTGTGCCGACCGCCGTCGCCCGACAACCGACACCGCAGGCGGCTTCAGCAGGCTCCCCAGGCGCCGAGGAGCACGCCCAGATCGGCCCCGTCGGTGGCGCCCTCGCCAGTAAGGTCCGCGGCGCTGGTTCCCCACGCGCCAAGCAACGCGCCAAGGTCGGCGCCGTCGACCACACCGTCGCTGTTCAAATCGGCGGGGCATGAGGTTGCGCCGCCGATTCGCACCCACCACACGCCCCAGCGGTCGTCGACCTGCAACAACCCGACATCCTCGGCCGCGTACTGCTGGAGCGTCCAGAACGAGCGGTCGTCGATGGGATCGACGACGGTGGCGCTGTAGTAGCCCCACCGAACGCGACCCGAGGAGACGCCCCACTCGTAGGCGTCTTCGCCGTTCTTGAAGATGACCGGGTCGCGCATCATTCCGCTCGCATCACCGGCAAGCCGGCCGGCGAACCCGGCGCTGACGAACCGGAATGGATCGGAATACGAGAAGCCGATGACGGCGTCGCCCGCGTCATTCACGGCGATGCTCGGGAAGAAGTAGTGCGTATCGGGGCCGCCGGAGACGACCCCCGACTGCACGAGCGGCACAGGCGCGATCGGATCAAACTCGTACCAGAACGCCGCGTTCCGATCGGGCGTGCCGCTGGCGGGCAGGCCCCCGTGGTGGGTCGCCCAGAGGCGTCCGTTTCGCACGACGGCGTTGGTGATGAAATGATCAACCGTCCAGATTCGCGTCGGTGTTGTTGCCTGCGATGCGTCTGGAGGCCAGCCGATGTTGAAGGCATTGGCGACGGAGTAGAGGCCGCTGTTCGCCCCGGCGCCTTCGAGTTCACCGGGAAGCGTCGACCACATCGGCGCGGGGCCCGTGCCGGTGATGCGCGACAGCCGCAGCATCGGAGCTCCACCCGAGACAATCGCGGGGTTGTCGACGATGTACAGCGCGCTCTCGCCCGCGTCATGGGTCTGGGCGGGGCGCATCGAGAATCCGGAGACGCCTCCCGCAACGTCAAACCCGGGATTGAAGACCGACATTGTCAACACGCCACCGCCGAGCGCGGTGGACTTGTCGACGACCCACATCTTCACGCCCGCGAAGTGCCAGTTGCCAATGGTGAACATGTTGCTCGTGATGGCGATCCAGTGGGCGTTCATGCCGAGGCCGGGAAGATTGGCGAAAGTCGTGTTGGCCGGGTCGGCGTCGAGCTCGTAGAAGAACCAGTCGCCCGTCGGATCGCTGTCGCCGCTGACGGCGAAGAAGACCGAGGCGCCGGCGTCGAAGCCCTCGACTGCGCAGGCGATCCATCGCTGTGCGACCGCGTCATAGCGGAGCACCGGGTCATAGGGGGTTCCCGAGAGGCCCGTGCCGCTCGTCCAGAACGTGCTCAGCGAGACACGGTTCAGCTTCCCACCGGCGCGATCCTGGATGCCGACCTCGGTGTTGAGCATCGTCATGACATGATCGGGACCGACAGCGCCCATGGTGTCGGGCGGGTTGAGGGCGCCGGGGTCCGACAGCCCCTGGAACGACGCGGTGATGTCGAAGTTCGCCAGCCCGCGCCCAAACGATCGCAGTGACGACGATGCGTGGCGCTCGGCCGCGGTCGGGATCGGCGTTCGCGCGGCGACGATCTCGCTGGTGGGCCCGAATCGAGGCCGCGGGCGCGGAACGAGACGCAACTCGTGCATCTGACCCGCCGGCGTCATCATTTCGCGCACGACCATTTGCGACCAGCTCGCGCGCCCGGTCGGCTCGATGACGACGCGCTCCTGCGCCGCGGCCGGCGGCGCAGTGATCACCGACGCCGAGACAGCGACGAGCGTGCACGCAGAGCGAGTCAGGACGGAAGACCGCAGACCACGCATGACCAGGCCCCTCCGGCCGGTCCATCGACGCCGCTGCGGCGTCTGCGAGCCCGGCGCCGGATCATGAGGCGCGGATCCCCGGTCCGCGCTGCCGCGCAATCACCCTCGGACATCTCCCTGGCGCGTGACACGAAAAAGGCCGCCCCCGATCGAACGGGAGCGGCCTTCGAATGACCCCACGGGGATTCGAACCCCGGTTTCCAGGATGAGAACCTGGCGTCCTGGACCTGGCTAGACGATGGGGCCAGCGATCCGGATGACCCGCGAGTCGGCGACGCCAGACGCCGCGCGGGGGTACGTTCGAGAAATCGAGGCGGATTGTAGACCCCACGGGGGTGGGATCAACCCCGCCGGGCGGCGGGTCGGGTCGCCGGCTCAGTCCCGCGACTGGAGTTTGGCGAGCAGGCGCAGGATCTCGAGGTAGAGCCAGACGAGGGTCACCAGCAGGCTGAAGCCGGCGTACCACTCCATGTGCTTGGGGGCGCCGGCCTCGACGCCGCGCGCGACCATCTCGAAGTCGAGCGTCAGGCTCAGACCGGCGATCCCGATCACGACGAGGCTGAAGCCGATGCCGATGGGCCCGGAGCCATGGATGAGCGGGATGCCGCTGCCGAAGAGGCTCATCACGAGCCCGACGACGTAGACGAGCATGATCGCGCCGACGGCGCTGCCAATGATCGCCGCGAAGCGGTCGGTCACCTTGATGACGCCGGTGCGGTAGAGGAAGAGCATCGCGCCGAGCATGCCAAAGGTCAGCAGCACGGCGTTGAGGACCATGCCGACATTGAGCTGAAAGCCGCCGCCGACCGTCTCGTTGCCGAAACTCACGGCGTAGATCGCGCTGATGGCGCCCACGAAGACGCCTTCGAACAGGGCGTAGAGGGGCGCGGTGACGGGAGCGGCCTTTGGCTTGAAGATCGTGACGAGCGCGAGAACGAGGCCGCCGATCGCCCCGACGCCCATAAGCATGTACGCCAGCTTGGCCTGCGCCGGCCCAAGTGCGCCGGTCGAGTTCCCAGGCACGACGAAGCTCCAGGCGAAGACCGCGGCCGCGACGCAGAGCAGCAGGAGGATGTAGGTCTTGTTGACGACGCCGGAGACCGTCATGGTCGTCGGCTTCGCCTTGACCTCGCCCTCGGGGCGTCCGAGGGCGCTGAGGCCTTCGGCGGGCTGGAAGTAGTCCTCGCGGAGCGCGGGGTTGGACGAACGGAACATGGATCGATCCTCCTGGCGCGGCGTGGTCGCGCTGGATAGGTGATACGCCGGAACCGGTCGCGCGTTCAACCCCTGGGCAGGGGTGTTCGGGCGCGCCGCTGGCCTCTGGATCGGCGTCGCGGGCTCGGGGGATGCATGAAAAAGCGGCTGCTTCAGCCCCCGGATGGGCGTCTGAAGCAGCCGGCTTGGGAGGGCTGATCTGGAAACGGGTCGGCCCGGGGCGAGCCGGGCTGACCCCGTCCGTGGCGGGGCGCAGTGCACCGCCGCCCTGGAGGAGAGAGCGAGCATCGGCCTTCGATCATTCGGGCCCCGGCGAGCGCACCATTGTGCGCGCCGCCGCCGGGCGCGGCCCCCCGGCCCCTGCATTCGGCGCCCCGCCGCATACATTGCGCTGCGGAACGCTCCCGGTTATTCGGTTGAGACGCCCGAAGGTTTCATGCGAACTCGGCCAAGAACGCCTCGACCGCCGCGCTGGTCGCCTCGGGGCGCTCGATCGGCGCGAGATGGCCGGCGCCCGGGATGATTCGCACGCGCGCATCCGGCATCCGTTCGGCCATGCGCCGGGCGATGTCAGGTGGCGTGAGCACATCGTCGGCGCCGTAGACGAGCAGCGTCGGGATCCGGATCGACTCGAGCAGCGGCCAGGCGTCGGGGCGCTCGCGGAGCGCGCGGATGTTGGCGCGCGTGTGCTCGTCGGGCGCTGCGCGCAGGCGGTCGACCCAGGCGTCGCGCAGGGCGCGGTCGACCGACGGGCTGCACACGACGCCGGCGAAGGCATCGGCGACGGAGCGCGAGCCGACGAGTCGCGCGCGTCGCTCGAGGTCGTCCCAGGCGCGTTGGGCGGCGGGATCTTCAGCGCCGGGCTGGGCGTCGAAGACCATGAGCGCGCGCACGCGCTCGGGCCGGCGCGCCGCGAGGTGCATCGCGATGATGCCACCCATCGAGAGCCCGCCGAGGACGGCGGGCGCATCGGGCGCGACGGCGTCGAGCGCCCGGAGCGCGCTGTCGAGGAGGCCGTCGAAGGTGTCGGCCACGAGGCGCGGCGTCGCGACGAGTCGCGGCGCGAGCGACTCGACGAGCGGGTCCCACATCTCCGGCCCGAGCAGCAGGCCGTGCAGGAGAACGACGGGCGTGGTCACAGGCGTTCGGAGGCGAGGCTCGCGAGGTCGCTGCGCTCGGACTTCTGGAGCGTGACATGGCCCACGGCGCCGGAGCCGCGCATCCGTTCGACGGTGTAGGAGAGTCCGTTGGAGGAGGAGTCGAGATAGGGGTTGTCGATCTGTTCGATATCGCCGGTGAGGACGATCTTCGTGCCCTCGCCCGCGCGGCTGATGATGGTCTTCACCTCGTGGGGCGTCAGGTTCTGCGCCTCGTCGACGATGATGAACTGGTGGGGGATCGAGCGCCCACGGATGTAGGTGAGCGCCTCGAGCACGAGCTTGCCGTCGGCGAGGAGACGCTCGAGTCGCTGCTCGGTGGAGAGGCTCTCGGCGGACTGGTAGTGCGAGCCGCGCGTGCTGAGCAGGTAGTCGAGGTTGTCGAAGATCGGCTGCATCCAGGCGCTGAGCTTCTCTTCCTTCTCGCCGGGGAGGAAGCCGATGTCGCGCCCCATGGGCACGATGGGGCGCGCGACGAGCAGTTTGTCGTAGCGCTCCTCCTGGAAGACCTTGGTCATGCCCGCGGCGAGGGCGAGCAGCGTCTTCCCGCTGCCGGCGCCGCCGGTGAGGGTGATGAGTTTGACCTCGTCGTCGAGGAGCAGTTCAAGGGCCATCGTCTGCTCGACGTTGCGCGCCATGACGCCGAAGACGGGGCGTCGCGGGCCGGTGACTGGCACGAGGTGGTCGGTGTCGGCGAGGCGACGCGCGACGCCGGAGTGGCTCTCGTCGGCGGTGTCGCGGAGGAGGACGAACTCGTTGGTCTCGATGGCGCGGCTGACGGTGGTCCCGTCGTCGCGCCGGCGCGCGAGGTGCTCCTCGAGTCGGTCGATCGAGAGCATGCGCTGCTCGTAAAGCTCGTCGATGAGCTCGCCCGGCGTCTCGATGGCGAACTGGCCGGTGTAGAGGCGGTCGGCGTCGACCTTCTGGTTCTCGAAGTCTTCGCTGCGCACGCCGAGGGCGTCGGCCTTGATGCGGGCGTTGATGTCTTTGGAGACGAAGACGGTGCGCTCGCCCCGCTCGTGGAGGGCGTAGGCGACGGCGATGATCCGGTTGTCCTTGATGTCAGCGCTGAGGGCGTCGGGTCGCTTGTGCTGCTCGACGTCGATGCGGATGGCCCCGTTGGCGGTCTCGCCCTCATCGGCGGCGTCGTAGCCGTCGGCGGTGGTCGTCCAGCGGACGCCCTGGTCGAGGCGGCCCCGCTCGCGCAGGCGGTCGAGGTGGCGGATGCACTGGCGGGCGTTGCGGGCGAGGTCGTTGGCCCCGCCCTTGAACTCGTCGAGCTCCTCGAGGACGGCGAAGGGGATGACGACATCGTTCTCTTCGAAGACGAAGAGGCTGTTGGGGTTGTGGAGGAGGACGCTGGTGTCGAGAACGAAGGTCTTTACCTCGGTCGCGGCGCGCCCGTTCGGGGCCGGGGCGCTCTCCTTCGCCGGGGTCGATTTCGTCGCGGCGGCCTTCTCTGCGCGTGCGCCCACACCCGTCCTCCATGACCAGGGCGGCTCCGGCGGGCGGCTCCTCCGCCCGGACGCGCCGGGCCGCGAGCGGTCTCCGTACAGTGTAATGCCACGCGCCGCCCAGGCGGCGCCGATTGAGGAAAGCGGAGGGCGCCGATGCGGGTCGCGGATCTTGTGGAGACGCTGGAGTCGATCGCTCCGGCCTCGAACGCCGAGTCGTGGGACAACGTCGGCCTGCTGGTGGGCGACCCCGATCGGGCCATCACCGGCCCGGCCGTGCTCGCGATCGATTTCACGAAGCCCATCCTTGATGAGGCGCTCGCGAAGCGCGCAAGCGTGGTGATCGCCTACCACCCGCCGATCTTCCACCCGCTCAAGCGCCTCGATGCGCGCGACCCGCGCTCGCGCACGCTGCTCGGGGCGATCGAGGCGGGGATCGCGGTCTATTCGCCCCACACGGCGCTCGACGCGACGCCCGGTGGCACGACGGACTGGCTGTGCGACATGCTCGCGCCGCCGGGGGAGAAGGCGAAGTCCTTCGGCGACCGGCGCGCCCTGGCGCCGCAGAACCGCGTGGACGCGCGCCAGGCCTTCAAGATCGTCACCTTCGTGCCCGCCGAGCACGCGGAGCGCGTGCGCGATGCGCTGGCGAGCGCGGGCGCGGGGCGCATCGGCG
>JBICHM010000298.1:0-5978 GCA_043101835.1 Phycisphaerales bacterium
CTCGAAGTCGTCGATCAGCGCGATCAGCTCCTCGTGCGCGGCGCCGGCGATGGCGTTGAGCAGCTGCCGGCGCTCGCGCAGCGCCTGCTCGCGCGCCGTCGCGGCGTCGGCCTCCGCCTTCGACACCGACTGGAACTCCGAGTACACGCGCAGCGGCGGGATCCGGTCGTCCAGCGTCACCCGGTCGATCCGCAACCCCGACCGCATGCTGTCGAGCGTCTCCTGCGCGATGCGGCGCACGCGCGATTCGATCGACGCCTCCGCGACCTCCTCGTCGCCGAGGCGCGAGGAGGCGAGCGACTGCTTCAGCAGCTGATCGATGCTCAACTCGCTGACGGTCTGTACGACGCCGCGGCGCACGGCCGCTCGAACGATCTGGTCGACATCCTCGCGATGGAGGTTCTCGACGAAGTTCGCGACATCATCGACGCGGTACTGGGCCGTCCATCGGGCGTGTGCGATGTTGCCGTCGCCGGTGACCAGCGACCCGTCGCGACCGGGCACGAGCGTCTGCTTCTGCCCGGCGAGCGATTCGATGGCGCGCGTCCGCTGCGCCTCGGTCAGCTCGGGGTAGTACTCGCGGTCCAGCGTCACGGTGCGCTGCCCGGTCGAGACCTTTACCAACTCGCCCATCGGGTAGGGCAGGTGAAACTGACGCCCTGGCGGCAGGTTCGATTGCTGCACCTTGCCGAAGGCGAGGCGCACGCCGCGCTCGCCCTCGCTGACGGTGTCGAACCCGCTGGCGAGGAAGAGCACGATGAGCAGGATCATCACGCCCTGGATGACGCGAAAGGTGATGCGCAGGGCCTCGGCCAGCGACTGCTGGGCCGGGTCCATCGACACCTCGCCCGGACGCGGCGCGTCCGGCGGCGGCGCGGAGCGCTGTGGCGCTTCGGTCGTGCTCATGAGCCCGCGCCCTCGGCGGTGGTGATGGGCGTCTCGTCAGCGGGCGCGCGCTGCGTCTGCTCGCCGCCGAAGGGCGGGATGCGCCCGCCGGCCGACTCCATCGCGCTGGGGTCGAAGAGGTTCATCCCCGGCTGCGTCGTGGGCAGGACCAGCGTCGTGCGCTTCGCGTAGAAGTTGCGGAGGAAATCGATCTTCTCGAGGAAGACCGCCAGCTCCGGCGCCTCGTTGAGCGTTGCGTAGAACTCCTGCGCCTCGCGATCGCCGAGCGTGCGGATCTGCTCGGCGCGGAGCTCGGCGAAGGCGCTGATGCGCGCCGCCGCGGACTCGGCCTCAGTGCGGATGGTCGAGGCAAGCGCATCGCCGCGGCTCGTCGCCTCGGCGGCCAGCCGCTCGCGCGTCGCCTTCATACGCTCGAAGACCTGGCGCGTGGTCTCCTCGGGGAGGACCACGCTGCTGACGCCGACGGCCAGCGGCTCGACGCCGTAGTCGGCGACGCTGAAGCCCGCCTGATCGGCCTGGCCGATGCGGTCCATGATGCGCTGCTCGAGCTCGGCGAGGCGCGACTGGCCGGTCGCCGTGAAGAGTTGATCAAGCCGGTACGCGCTGACCTCGGCCATCGCGCTGCGCATCAGGCTGGTGAGCGTCTCGTCGGCGCGCCGGTAATGGTCGCGCTCCTCGCTGCCGGCGCCGCCGAAGCGCTGGAAGAACTTCAAGGGGTCGCTGACGCGCCAGGTCAGGAACGATTCGACGATGATCTGGCGGTTGTCGGCGGTCTGCTGCGTCTCACTGCGCGTCTGCAGCAGGCGGGCGCGTGTGTCGTACACCGTGACCCGCTGGATCGGGTACGGCCAGCGGAACTTCAGACCCTCGTCAGTCTGCACACTGTTCTCGCTGGCGCGGTCGAAGGTCGTCACGACCGCGGCCTCGTTGAACCTGACCGTGTAGGTCATCATGAAGGTCAGGAACCCGAGAACGATGAGCGCCGAGATGATGAGTGTGAGGATCGATCGCACGGGGCTCACTCCTGGGTGGCCGAGTTGATGTTGAAGCCGGAGATGTTGGACTGGATTTCTTCGAAGTTCAGGCGCACATGCGGTGAGTCGAACGCGGTGATGAACACGCGCGCGTTCCGCACGGCGTCGCTGACGGTGTCGAGATACAGGCTCGCCATGTAGTACGCCGGCGCCGCCTCGTAGAGCGCGTTGCGCCCCTCCTGGCGCGTCGCCGTGGCGCGGACGTCCATGTGGCGGACCCAGCGGTCGGCCTTCGCGTCGGCGATCCGCTCGGCCGCCTGGCCGCCGGCCTCGGCGAGCAGCGTATCGATCGCCGCCTCGCGCTCGGCGAGCTCCTCCGGCGCGGCGCCGCCGGAGCGCGCCCGCTCGAGGTCGTCGAGCGCACGCACGATGCGCCGGGCGAGTTCAACATCCCCGGCGACCTTCGCCAGCGCGCGGATCGCATCCGCCCGCGCATTTTCGATCGACGCCTGCGCCGTCTGCTCAGCGCTGACGACGCGCTCGAAGGCGACCGCGACGTCTTCGTTGCGAGGCGGATGCGCGCCGGCCACACCGATGAAGAGGATCTGCACCCCCGCGCCCTCGCCCTCGTTGAGCGTCGCGAAGCGCCCCTCGATGCGTCGGCGGAGCTCCGAAGTCATCGCGGCTCGGCCGGCGCCGAGAATCTCATCAACGCTGCGCCCGCCCATGAACTCGATCAACTCGCGCTCCGCGACCACCCGCAGCAACTCGCGCCGCATGCCGTCGCGATCGTCGGGATCGGGCGAGTCCGCTGCCAGACGCTTGTACTTGGCCAGGTCAACAACCTCGTACTGCACCGGCGCCTCGACGGCGAGCATCGAGAGGTCGCCCTGTGTCGCCGTCGCAGCGCGAGACGACTGCACGAGCAGGAACCGCTCAGGCCCGCCGTGCGGCTCGGTCCAGATGATCGGCCCCTCACCCTCGGGCTTGGGCGTCCCGACAGTGAACTCGTTCACCGTCAGCGCCGGATACGTCTCGAGCGTCTGGAAGGGCCACGGCGCCTTCCAGTGCAGCCCCGAGCCCACTTCGCGCGCGATCGCGCCGAAGGAGAGCACCAGGCCACGCTCGTTCGGCGCCACCACCGCGAGCGAGGTCAGACCCCAGAGGATCAACGCCGCCAGCGCGCCGAGCGACAGAATGCTGCGGCTCAGCAGCTGGTAGAACCAGGTGCTCGAGACATCGAAGCCGAACTGGTAGTTGATCGCCTCGTTGATCGACTCGGCGATGCGGTCCGGCGCCGCGACGAAACCGAGGACCCGCGAGTCGAACGCCGGGCGCGGCGCCTCGCCCGCGCGACGCGGACGGTACACGTTCAGCACGAAGTTCAGGAATATCTCCGCGCCCAGCACCACCATCATCACCGGCAGGATGACGTGCATGTAGCGCAGCACCATCTCGCTGCCGGCGAACGCGACACCGTGCGCCAGGGCGAGCGCCAGGCCCGCCAGCGACACACCGACGCTCGTCGCCGCGCCGGCGCGAAGGTTCGACCACGCCTCCTGCTTCGCCATGCCGGCGACGAAACGCGCGAAGATGAACCCGACCACCGCCACGCCGAGGCCGATCGCCACGGCCCAGCCGGTCATCTCCGGGCGGACGAAGTCATCGGGGCGCAGCGCGGCGCGACCGCCAGAGAGGCGCCACAGGCCGAGGCCGATGAGCAGGCCGCCCATCGACAGCCCGACGACCGGGATCAGCACCCGGTGCATCCACGCCAGGCGGCTCGCGGCGATGCGGAAGTCCGCCGCCGCCCCCTCGAACACCGAGGCGTCCGCGGCGTGCGAGGCGCTGTACATCTCCTCCTCCGCCGCCTCCACACGCTCCAGACGGTGCTGGTGGAAGACGAGGGCGAGCGACACCCATGCGGGAACTCCCACGAGGGCGTAGTAGAACGCGGTCATCGCGACGGCGTCCTGCCCAAGCACCGCGTACAGGAGCAGGACGATCGCCAGCACGGCCTGGATCGCGAGCCCGATCAGGCTCACGCCGGCCGCACGCTTGTAGGCGAGGGGATCAGCCTTCATCCGGAGGGGCTCATCTCACGGGACCGACGCCGCTGCGGGCGAACGGGCCTCGGGGTGGTGACGGATGCGACGGGGGGTCGCGTGGGGATTCGGGGGACCAATGGTCGTCCCGTATTCTCGCGACGGCGGCCCGCCTGTCCACCGCGGCCGATCCGCGGCGGTGTTGACTCCTGCGTTCCATCGGTCCGGCGCCCGACGGGCCTGCAGCAACCCCCCTGCCCGGGGTCCCTGCCCGGCGTGTGCTGAACCCGGCGCGCAACCGGACCGTAGATTGCCATACGCGGCGGGCGTCCATATGTTCACCCCGCGCCCGCGCGTGATCCGGCGGGTCGCGCCGATCGTCGCGTCAGCGCAGGACGCCCGGTCCCGCCGCCCGCCCCTCACCCACGCCGCGCCGGCGCGGAGGCCTCCCTCAGCCCATGTTCGGCCAGCTCATCGCCATCGCTCGCAACACCTTCCTCGAGAGTGTGCGCCAGCCGATCTTCATCGTGCTGCTGCTCGCCGGCGGGCTCATGCAGGCCTTCAACACCCTGCTGGCCTCCTACAGCATGGGCTACAGCGACTCCTCCGAGGTCTCCGGCGACAACAAGCTCCTGCTCGATATGGGCCTGGCCACCGTCTTCGTGATCTCGACGGTCCTCGCTGCGTTCGTCGCGACCGCCGTCCTCAGCCGCGAAATCGAGAACAAGACCGCCCTCACCGTCATCAGCAAGCCCATCGGGCGTCCCGTCTTCATCCTCGGCAAGTTCTTCGGCGCTGTCGGGGCCGTCCTCCTGGCCGCCTTCATCCTGCTGATTTTCTTCCAGCTCTCCGTCCGGCAGGGCGTCTTCTCAACCGCGCGCGACACCGTCGACGGCCCCGTCATCATCTTCGCCACGCTCGCGACGGTCATCGCCATCGGCCTCGGCGTCTGGGGCAACTTCTTCTACGGCTGGGTCTTCAGTTCGACCACCGTCTACACCCTCGCGCCGGGCGTCACGCTCGCCTGGCTCCTGACGCTCATCGTCAACCCCTCCTGGGACGCCCAGCCGATCGCCACCGATCTGAAGCCCCAGGTGATGATCGCCGGCGCGTGCGTGCTCCTGGCGATGCCCGTGCTCGTCGCCGTCGCCATCGCCGCGTCCACAAGACTCGGCCAGGTGATGACCATCACCGTCTGCGTCGGCGCGTTCATCCTCGGCCTGCTCAGCAACCACCTTGTCGGGCGACGCGCCTTCCAGAACGCGCCGGTCGCCGGCGTCGTGGAGGTCCTCGTCGAACGCGACCCCACCGGCTACGACTTCGACCACGCCGGCGACGCCTATCGCATCACGCTCGACGGCCCGCCGATCGAGGAGGTCAGCCCGGGCACGGTGCTCTACTACGGCCCCAGCCCCAACGGCATCGCCATCGTCACGCGCGACCAGACCGACTTCGAAGGCGATCCGACCAGCGATGAGGACGTCTACGAGACCGACGCCAGCGCGATCATCGTCGCCGAAGTCGAGTCCGATCCGCCCTCGATGCTGTTGCGCAACGCCGGCGGCATCGATGTCGGCCGACCGCCGCGCATCGGCGACTCGCTCTTCCTGCAGCCGACCGCAGTGAACCGCGTGGCATGGGCGGGGTGGTCGCTTATCCCGAATCTGCAGTTCTTCTGGCTCGTGGACGCGGTCACGCAGGCGCACCCGATCCCGCCGGGCTACCTCATGCTCGCGCTGATCTACAGCCTCGCGCAGGTCACCGGCCTGCTGTCGCTCGCGGTCATCCTCTTCCAGACGCGCGACGTCGGCTGACGATCACGCCGCCGGCTGCGGCCGATCGCCCTCGCCGACGATATCGACAGGTTTGCGCTTCACGAGGCCGAACCAGATCAGGCAGAAACTCGGCCACGCCAGCCCGATGATCAGCCCGATCGCCAGGCCGATCATGCCGCCGGCGCCGCCGCCCTGCCCGGCAGCGCGAGCGAAATCCGAATCAGGGTTGGCTTCGATCCACTCCTGCATCTGAATCTGCACCTGCAACTGCTCGCGGA
>JBICHM010000299.1:0-4697 GCA_043101835.1 Phycisphaerales bacterium
CGGTTCCTCCCGGCCCGACGGCGCGGCACGCCGGCACGCTCGCCGCGCCGCCTCCGGCGCACGCGTCGAGCACGCGCATGCCCGGGCGCAGCGCGGCGCGGGAGACCAGCCCGGCGCCAAAGTGGCTCCAGAACTCCACAACCGGGTGATCGAAGCCGGCGCCGGCGAGGTTCCAGGCGTCGCGGGCGCGGGCGGCCTGCGGTGACGATTCCGCCATGGGGCGATGGTACCGGCAGGTTCGGTCAGAAAACGCAGGATTCGATCAGGCGCGCCCGGCGCATTCATCGTTGCGCTGTACGGGGCGGAAACTCCCGGACGCCGTGCATCCGGACGGCGTCACGATCGAACTGGCAGGACACCGCAGCGGGCCGGACCCTCGTGAGGGGGGGTCTGGCCCGTTGTCTCTTTGGCCTCGCCTCACTGGTCAGCGATGGGCTGATCGTCGGCGCGCCAGTCTTCGAGGTAAGCGCCGGCGTCGCGGAGTTCGTGGAAGAGGTCGCGGAGGAAGAGGGCCGCCATGCCCCGGTGCTTCTTCCGCCGGAGCGACACCTCGACGCTGGTGACCCGGTCGGTGCGCCGGAGGATCAGCACCTTCATGCTCTGCCCGTTGTAGCGGTAGTCGAGCCAGACCCGCTCGGGCGCCCGGTTCTCGGCGCGGAGTTCGAGGCCGAGGCTCGCGCCCGCCCGCTCGGAGCCGGCGACGACATCGTCGAAGCGCGCCAGTTCAAAGGTGCGCAGCTCGCCGCCTTCGAGAAGCGTGACGCCGGTCTGCGCGCCGCTGGCCGCGGCGCCGATGAGCGCGGGTTCGAGACCGGTGCAGGCGCCGGGCGTCATGGCCAGCAGGACGCCGGCCCAGAGCATCGCTGGGTGTCGCATGGGCGAAGCGTACGCTTCCCACCCCCGAAACGACGCCCCCCTACCGCCCGAGGTTCAGCGCCAGCGTGGCCTCGAAGTACGCCGCGTCCTCCTCGCACCCCTCGGCCCGCGCCTGGGCGATGAGTTCGCTGAAGACGGCGTTCAGATACGCGTCGTGATCGAATCGCGCGCTCGTGCGACGGCCGCCCATGGAATACGCATCGCTGAACGCCTGGCCGTGCACGCGCTCGAAGGCGCGCGTGTAGACCGAGACATCCTCCTGCTCCGGCGCATCGAGGATGACCTCCATCATCTGGACGGAGAGATTGCTCTTCAGTTCATCCCGATTCGCCGTGCGGCTGAAAATCACCCAGCCCATCACCACGAGCGCGATGGCCACGCCCGCCAGACTGCGCGCCGCGAACCCCCGCCGACTCGCCCCGCTCCACCCGCTCGCCATGTCAAATCCCTCCTTCTTCGGTGCTGAGCGCAAATTTAGCGACAGCGTGTTCCATGGTGCGCGAACTTTTCGAAATCACCTCAGATCGTGCAGATCCACCTCCGGAGGGGATGCGTCGGCCGTGCGGTCCGCCATCGTCCGGTGGCCGAGAGGAGCCGTCTCGATTCGAATCAACCGATTCGCGCTTCGGGCAAATCCATGCCCCTGATAGAGTGCGATGCGGCGTGAGCGGAGCCGCGAGGGGAGAGAACCATGCGAGAACTCGTGCTTGTTGTCGGTCTGTGCGTCGCGTCTGCGACGTCTGCGCTCGCGGGTCCGTTGACGCCGCCGGGGGCGCCGAGTCCGACGATGAAGACGCTCGACCAGGTCGAGCCGCGGATTCCGCTCAATCAGACGACCGCGCCCACGAACGGCGCGTTCGAGCATGTGATCTCGCAGCCGGGGTCGTACTACCTCGAGGGGAACATCACGACGGCGGCGCCGGTGGGCGCTGTGCTGATCACCGCCGAGGATGTGACGCTCGACCTGATGGGCTATCGCCTGAACGGGCAGGGCGTCTCGGCGACAGGGATCGAGGCGCCGGGCGGGCTCGAGAACATCGTTGTGCGCAACGGCACGGTGACGCGCTTCCTCGCCAACGGCGTCGATCTGTCGGGTGAGGCCGGGTCGCTCGTCGAGAATGTGACGGTCAGCGACTGCGACGGACGCGGGTTCATCGCCAGCGACGGGGCGATCCTGCGCAACTGCCGCGCCATCCGCGTCGGGCTGGACGCGTTCCTGCTCACGGACGGCGCGACGACCATCGCGTGCGTCGCGATCGAGACAAGCCCGGACGGCAGCAGCACCAGCTTCAATCTGACTGACTCGACGGCGATCGACTGCACCGCGCGCAACGGCGGGGGCGATGGCTTCACGCTCGCCGGGGCCTCGCGCGCCGCAGGATGCGTCGCCCAGGACATGGAGCAGAGCGGGTTCGTCAGCTTCGCAACGGCGGTCGTGCTCGAGCAATGTCAGGCGGACCGGAACGTTTTCCGCGGCTTCGCGATGCAGGGGGGCGGCGTCCTGCGCTCCTGCGCCGCCAACGACAACTCGATCAACATCTTCGCCTTCAACACGACGATCGATGGGTGCGGCGTCACGGGGGGCACTGTCGGCATCGAGCTCTTCCGCTCGGTCGCAACCAACTGCTCGGCCAGCATGGTGGGCGGACCGGGCTTCCGGCTCACCCGCAGCACGATGCGCGACAGCGTCGCGGCGAGCAACGAAGTCGGCGCCCTGCTCCTCGGGCGCAGCGCGGTGCTCGACTGCCGGTTCGACACCAACGCCGGCGACGGCGTCAGCGCCGAGACGGGTCTCGACAACCGCATCGAGGGCAACGAGTTCCACAACAACGGCGCCTACGGCATCGACATCGCCTCCGGCGCCACGCGGAACCTCGTGTATCGCAATGTCTTCGGCGACTTCGGGATCGCCAACACGCGCATCATCGGCGCGACCAACAGCGTCGGGGCCTTCATCACCGCGCCGGCCGTGCCGACGAGTCCGTACGACAACATCCAGCGCTAACGCGACTCGATGACGATCGCCCCATCGGCGAGCGTCACGCGCCCGGCCCGCTCCGACGCAATCCTCACGCGCAGCGGGACGGTGCGCACCGGCACATCCGGGATCATCACGCCGCCGGAGCGGAAGCACAGCAGCAAGCCCCGCTCGTCGCCCATCGCGCGGAAGTCGTCGGTGGCGCCCCTGTACTGCGCAAGGCCGAAGGCGTCGGCGAGCGCATCGCCGGCCGCGTGGACATCCTCGACGCCCAGCGCGATCTCGCTGACGCACTGCATGTCCGCGGCGGTGAACGACCCCGGCTGCGCATCCGGCAGGTCATGGCGGGCGATCCACTCGACGACATGCCCCGCCGGATCGAGGCAGTACAGCGCGTGCGCATTCCACGCGGGGAAGTGGCGGACCTCGTCGGGCAGCCCCGCATCGCGCGCCTCCCGCGGCGTCACGACCAGCGCCACCCGATCGCGCAGCCACGCGTGCGCGGCGCGGATCGCGCCAGCCGGGATGTTGAAGGCAAAGTGCGACCGGGCCGCGTGGTCATCGGTCGGCGTGAAACGGAGCGTGCTCGGACCGACGCGGACGGTCAGCACCTCGCCCGCACGCTCCACCGGCAGGCCGAGAGCGCCGGCGTAGAAGTCGGCCATGGCGTCGAGCGGGGCGCCGCTGGGAAGGGTGACCGACAGGATGCGGGGGGCGGCGGCGGGCATGGGGGCATTGTTGCCCACTGACATCAAGCCCGCGGCTGCTGCGACGTTCGTCTTCTAGAGCTTCGGGCTGGACCTCTACGGCGAGTTCGTGCGCTGGCAGTCTGCCTCGTGGTCGGCGCCGTCTGGACGCTCCAGCTGATCACGAGCGCGCTGTCGCTGCGCTGGTGCCGCTTCGGGCCGATGGAGTGGGGTGGCGATATGAGACTCATAGGGAGTGCGTCGGGCAGTGGCGGAAGGGTGCCGCATCGACGGACGGCTTGAGGGTCGCGGTGTCGCAACCCGCGGTTACATCTGGGTCGGTCGCGGCGTGGATGCCGATGCGCGAGAATAATCACTCGGCGTGGCCGGCCCCGGCAAAGGCGAGTTGCGGCAAGATTATGAGGTCCGCAACGAGAGAAGCGGAAGACCAAGGGATGGCAGGGCCTGCGATATACATCAAGGCGCGCCTCAACTTGCATTCAGTACAATTGTCTTGAAATTGTCCCACTCGGCACTACTTGCTCGACATCCTGTGCCCTACAGAGAATCGAACAGATTCTGAATATCTATATCAGTAAACTCCTCGCGAATGTCGCACCATGAACCACCATCAATTAGGCCATCATCATCAAGACGATGGTCTTCTAAGATATCGTCAATCTCGTGAACAAGATCCCAGGTGTCAATTCGAGCATCGTTCATTAGTTCATCTAAGCAATGCCTCGTGTACGCGAGGTCTTCAGGATCCCCGACATCATCTATCAGCACCCGAGCACACCTATGCACTTCGCGCTCCAGTATTCCTCGCAATTCATCGACCGATCCCGAGGCGCCAACCTCGTCACAGGACCCTATGCACTCTCCAAATACTCGCAGCTCACCCATATCATCAGCTATCGCAATCAGTCGTTGCAGTTCTAGCCGAACTGCATCGCACGAAGTAACCACATCATTATCCCCAGCCAATTGGCTGGACTCCACGATTCCCAATGCTGCGCCAAGCCCAGCATAATCGTTAAACAGTCGCGGCCCCTCGATAAACTGCTTTAGGTACCCGGCCAACCACCTCAATAGCTCAACGCGCTGCTGAGAGGAGCCCCAGTCTTTAGAGTTGAGCAACTCGGCCGCTCGAATTG
>JBICHM010000300.1:0-12968 GCA_043101835.1 Phycisphaerales bacterium
GCGCGCCCACCCCGCGAATCCCACTCGTTGAAGGGATTTTGGCGCCCTGAGGTGGGGTTATGCCGGTGGCCGGCAAACACGACAAGGGTTCCCCCTGGCGCGTGGAGGGGCCGGCCGCTCTGGGGAAAGTCCGCTAATCCCCGGCGGGCGCTGGCGCCTGGCCGGTCCGGGCCGCGATGAAGTCTCGCGTCTCGGGGCGGTCGATCCATGTCGGCGCTTCGGCGGCGTTCGCGATGACGCGCACGCCGCCGGCGACGACCTCGACGACGAGCGCCATGTTCTCGTAGTCGAGCAGCTCCCAGTGGTCGCCGACGCCGTGGTACTCCGGGAAGGAGAACGCCGTGCAGATCGTGTGCGCCGGCACACCCTTCGCCGCGAGCGCCGCGTTGTCGCTGGCGCGGAAGTACTGGATCGTCTGCGGCTCCAGGGCCACCATCTCCACGCCCTTCGCCTCCGCCGCCTGCTCGATCGCGTCGATCACCGTCGAGAAGCCCACGCCCGTCGGCATGATGCGCTTCGCGACATCGCCCGAGGCGTCATCGGTGCGCCCGATCTGCTCGAGGTTGATATTCGCGACGGCGTCGGCCAGCGGCAGCAGGGGGTTGTCGGCGTAGTGGCGCGCGCCGACCAGCCCGCGCTCCTCGCCGTAGTAGCAGATGAACAGCACGCTGCGGCGCGGACGCTCGCCGGCCGCGAGAAGCGCCGCGGCTTCGATCACCCCCGCCGTGCCCGACGCGTTGTCGTTGGCGCCGTTGAAGATCGTGTCCTCACCGCTGCCGCCCGTGCCCACATGGTCGTAGTGCGCGCTGACGATCACATGTTCGGGCGCAAGATCGGGGTCGCTGCCCTCGAGCAGCCCGACCACATTCACCACCGGCGTCGTGCGCTCCTCGAGCGGCGCGAGATGGATGGAGAGCGTCGCGCTCTCGCCGGCGTCGAGCAGGCGCTGGGCGCTCGTGCCGGTGATGCGCAGCAGCTCCGCCCCCGGCAGCCCGAAGCCCCGGCGCGGCACATCGCCTTCGACGCCCCCGGTGTCGCCGGCGTCGGGCTCGACGGTGACGACGACCGTCGCGCCGCCCGCCTGCACCGCCTGGCCGAAGGCCTGCCACTTCCCGAAGAAGGCCTGGCGCTCGGCGCGCGGGATCGACTGCATGTCCGGGATGCGCGTCAGCACGATGTGGCCGTCGAGCGAACCTTCCGCGATATCGCCGGGGTTCTCGAAGTCGAGCGTCGCGACCGGCGCGCGGTCGAGCGCAATCGCCGACATCGCCCGCGGCGTCGCGAGGTGCATCGCGGGAACCTCGTACGCCTCCGGCCCGGCGCCGAGCACGATCGACAGATCTCCCGCGCTGCGGTGCAGCGATCTCCAGTCTGCGGTCTGGAAGTAGCCGGCATCGCCGACGGGCTCGAGGCCGATCGCGCGGAAGCGGCTGGCGATGTAGGCCGCCGCGGCGTCGAGCCCCGCCGACGGCGTGTCGCGCCCGGCGAGCGCATCGCTCGCGAGGAACGACACATGCGCTTCGAGCGTCGCGGGCGAGGCCGGCCCCCCGGCGACGGCGAGCGGCGCGGCAAGCGAACAGGCAATCGCCATCGCGGCGACACGGCGGGCGGCAATGCGCATGGAATCCCTCGCAGGCGGACGCAGTCGAACAACCAGCCCGCGCCCAACACGCGGCGGCGGCGACTATACCGGCGGGGTGCGACGGGGTTGGGGGGTCAGGGGGCGTCGGACGGGGGCGGCCCCTGAACCGCGGGGAAGCCAAGTGCCGCATCAATGAGGGCGATGGTTTTCTTCGTCAGGCCCTCGATATCGATCGTCGCCACACCGCGCTGGTCTGCGGGGATGACGAATCGGGGCAGCGAGTCCAGTTCAGCCTTCGCGGCGCCTTGTGTGAGTGCTCGCCAGATGGCAAGCTTGTCGACGCCGAGTGGACCCTCAAACTCACTGCCAAAGGCGAGCACCACATACTCACCCGCCGGCAGCTGGATTCCCTCATCGGCCCCCTCAGGATCGGGTCCCGGCGCCTCGTTGTCGCGATCAAGCCGGCCGTCGCCGTTCGTGAACAGAATCGACCATACGACGCCGTCCGTCCGCATGATCTGCATCATGGTCTGTGGAGCAGGCTCGCCGTCAACTAGAACATGGCCCGTGATCCGGCCCATCGGGATATTGAAGTCGATCACGCCGACATCCCCGCCGTCGGCGCCCGCCTCGATCGATGGCTCGAAGATCATCCCCCAGTCGTTCGTCATTGCGATCACAAGCGGTGCGCCGGGCGCAACCGCCATCGCGAAGCGACCGCCTTCATCGGTCCGAGCGCGACCATAGAACGGTCGCGACGAAACAGGGGACACCGTCGCGCCGAGCGGACCCGTCACCGGAACCGTCCGACCGGTGATCCGAAGCGCACGGTGTGCGATAATCTCGACCGAGACCTCCCTCTCGCCATCGCGCACCTCGAATGGAACACCCAGAACAGGGAACTGGATCTCCTGCGCCAGCGCCGTCCAGCGACGCAACGCCGCAACTGGTTGCTCGCCTTCCCGGACTCCGATGTCCACGACAACAATCGCATGCACGACGGGCTGGTCGGGCAGGTCCAGGGGAATTCTCACACGGCCGGCTTCGTCTGTGCTCTGAGCCACTTCCGTCAATGGCGCCTCGGTGTAGTTCAGATACACCGCCACGCCGGCGCCGTGGATCGGGACGCCATCGGGGTCTCTTACTTCAACCGTCAGTTGCACACTTGCGCCGAGCGCCCCGTTTGTGATCACGAGCACGAGTATCAGGGGAAGGAGTCGCGCACTGATGCAGGTTCGCAGCATGGACCAATGATTGCATTCACGCGCAGACGCGCCAACGGTGAAGCAGCGAATCGGCGCAGATCCACCTCTGCAGGGGTCGTGGCTCAGGGCGCGTGCGGCCGCGTGAACTCCACGATCCGCCAGTCGCCGTCCACCAACTTCTTCGCCTCGCGCAGCACGCGCTGCGGGTCGCGGATGGAGGTGGAAATCTCGAGGCGTGTCCCGTGGTCGTCCTGACGCACCGCGCAGCCCCACGGCGCGGAGCCGCTGCAACCGGCCACGCGGTACGAGCGGTCCCACCGCAGGATCGGAACCCAGCCTCGCCAGGAGGGGTCATCAACGCGGAAGCCGGGCTTCGTCCACCCGACGCCCTGCACCCAGACGGGCGAGAAGCGCCCGGCGAGCGACTGCCGGATCGCCTCGTACTCCCCCGGCTCACCGACGCCGGCGAGCGTCAGATGCACGGCGTCGAGACGCGACCGGTGCACTTCGAGATAGTCGCGGAACATCGCCGCGGCTTCGGCCCGGTTCGCGAAGCCGCGCAGCGTGAAGTTGGTCGGAAACCCCACGCGATTCTCCCCGCGCAGCACCTCCGCGATGCGCAGCCCGCCGCCGCCGCCGCGCGCGATCGCCGGGAAGTCGCCGCGCAAATCCACGGCCCGCGCAATGGCGGTTCCTTCGATGGCGTTGCAAAGGTCGGTGCGCGCCCAGTCGGGATTGCCTTCGACTTCGGCTTTGGCGGCGGTGGTTCGGCGCCAGACGGAGACGCGGAGCGACTCCCACTCGGTATTCGGCCCGACAGGTGGATGTGCGCTCACGGTGACGGCGCAACGCGCTGCTGTGGTTGAGTCAACCATGAGCAGGTCAGAGGAGTCCTGAGTTGCACCAATGCCACAGTTCTGCCATCCGTGTCCCCCTTGCGAGAACCTCTCCAGAATAGATTCGGTAGCCGAGCGATCCTTTACGGGCAGCGCGACACGCTGGCGTATCCACCCGGAGAACTCGTCGTGAGGGGAGGTGTCGAGGTGCTGAAGTAGTGGTGGTTCGGAAGAAATTCCTACATAGGACCGCGGTTCCGCCCGGTTGCGTGTGTCGGTGACCTGGCGAAGCCTCGTGCGCATCTGATCGAGCGCACTCGCGACGGACGACGGATCGATGTCGAGATGTGCGACGTTTCCAAGCATGACGGCGCTTCGAGCTCGTGTTCGGTCCTGGTCGGCAACGAGCGATCGACGCAGCCGAGTGGGTTCAGTCCCAGGTCGTCCAGAACACCTCGACGCCCGGCTCCGGCTCGCGTCCGCCGCGGATGCGGAAGAGGTCGCCGAGTTCGCTTACGCCTTCGGGGTCGAGTGGCTGGATCCAGGCGAGGATGTCGTCGGCGGTGACGCCGCGCGTCCAGAAGAAGATCTGTTCGGCGGCGATCCAGTCGTCCTCATCCGGGTGCGGCCACTCGTGCACGCCGATGCGGACATCGACGACCTCGGGGCGCTCACGGATGGCGAAGAGCACCCTGCGGAAGACATCGATGCCGGGGTGGCCGTGGCCCACCTTGTTCGGCGCGATCGACCAGTCGTCGCCGTTGCCGTCGAAGAACTCGTCGAGCGAGAGCGTGTCCACGCGCTGCGGGCGGTGCGAGCTTCGGTTGAGGAGCTCCTCGGCGATCTCGTCCGTGGTCATCCCGCGGAGGTCGGCGAAGCCCCAGATCATGGCGCCACGCACGCTGCTCTCGATGTCCTCCCCGGCCGCGCGGCAGATGGCGGGCATGTCGAGGATGACGGTGTCGGTCTGCATGGGCTCATCGCGCAGCATCCGCATAGTGGCGATGACACCCGGATCGTCCGTCGGGAGCTCCATCATCTTGTCGCGCGTCGTGATCATCGCGTCCGTGAGCCGGTCATCGTCATCGAACGCAAAGAGCACCGCCCCGATCTCCGAGCCGTCCTCCATCACCACCTTGCCGTGCACGGCCGGGGTCTCGTCCCCGAAGTACTCGGGGCAGTGCTTGCGGAGGAGGCGGTTGCGTTTGGTGAGGTCGGAGGGCATGGGATGGGGTGGCCTCAATGAGAAGAAGGCGTCACAGCGTGAGGCCGGGGTCTTTGTCCCTGTAGAAGTCAGCGCGGAAGATCTCGGGGATGGGGTCGGGGGCTTCCCAGGGGGCGGTGAGGTCGGGGCGGTGGAGCGGCTCCAGCGGATCGAGGTCGAAGCACCGCGACCCTAGCGGATAGGGGAGACTCATCCGAAGATACTGGGCACGCCTCGCTCCGCGTACAGCTCACCGAACGCGATCGTTCTCCCCTTCTTTGTGAAATGGATCGAAGCGTCATAGGCGATGGGCTCGTGCGGATAAGGAACAGCGGAGGCCTCCGCATGCATGCGCAGCACGCCTGAGGTGGGCGAGCCGGAACGTGCGCGGCACGATGCCTCGATGGCGCACCAGCCGACGCCCCACGTCTTGCCGTCCGCGGCTTCGGCGCGCAGCAGTCCTATTACCGCGCTCAGGAGCGCTTCTTGCGTTCGATACCGCTCCGGCGTCGTGAGCAGTCGCAGATATCGCTCGCCGGCAGTCATTGTTACGCCGTACGCCCCAAGTCCCGCGCGGTGCTTCCGTCCCGCTGCGATGAGATCTTCAAGGACGCCGTAAGCGACCGTACCGATCGGGATGCGCTCCGACGGCGCCGCCCAGGGGATGCGTGCCTTTGAGTAAGGAAGGAAGTAGTTGAATTCATCTCCCCCCTTCAGCGCGATGGGCGGTGGAGGAGGCAAATGGATCTCGGAGCGATCGAATGTCGGCTCGCGTTTTTCAGCGGGGGACGTGGCGATGCGGTCGATCACGCGTTGGATGCGCTCGCGCGTCTCGGGCACGTGCATTTGCTCGGGCCGCTCGGCTGCTTGCACCCATAGCCGGCCCGCGGCGTCGCGCCAGGTCTTGCCGAACTCGGCAAGCGTTTCCGCTTGGTCGCCGAGGGCGTCAAGCCGCTCGCGCCCGAGCACGGTCAGCCAATAAAGCCCTGGCGAAAGAGAAGGCACATTCGTTTGCATCACACCGGAATATGGACCAATCGAAATGCCGCCTTGCTCGACAGTCTCTGGCGTGTAGCCCTCGTGCCAGGTGTCGCCGCGGAAGGCGGCGCGAATTGTCATACCTCCATAGGCGGCCTCCGTGAACTCCACCAGGGAGCGAAAGAGGTTGCAGTACGCGTCCAGAAGATGAGACTTCACGAGATCGTCATATTCCACATGCATGGCGACGCTGTGGAAAGCGGCTTTCTCCCATCTCTTTGTGTCAATGTGCATATACCCCTTAAGGTCTCCCTGCCACCTCAGGTACGCGGCATCCGAGCCCTTCCCCCGCCATGCAGGGCCGAGCTGCTCGACAGCGCGCTCGGGGACAAATGTCTCGCGAAATGGATGTCCGAAGCCGTAGTGCGTGGGGACGAGTGGTGTGGGGATCTGCTGAAACAGGCGACCGTATGCCTCGCCTTTCTCAGGGCGCGCGAGGTTGCGCGTCGTATCGACGCTGCACGTACAATAGATGATCGTGTTGGGTTTCTTCATTGGCCACTCAGAATCATGTTTACTTGGTTCTTAGAGATGTCTACCCATTCGCCAACGGGACCAAACTCTGGCCGATTCTTCACATAATTCGGATTATACTGAAATCGCTGATATGTGTCAGAGTTTACATTTCGTCGCAGCAATGCAGCGTCCTGACTTCTGATCAGAGTGTGCACTGGCTCGGTCACTTTTGTTGTTCTCGTTGTGCACATTAGTACATATCGCTTACCATTTGCCGATGCCCATGACGCCTGCGCCCGAATCTGGCGGACGCGGCTCAACTTGATCCAGTCCTTGATTTCGAGAACAGTTGTCGAGAATAGGCCGTCTGGAATCGTTGTAACTGGCACGCCATCGACAATAACGGGCGGAAGTGCCTGCGTGTTTTTCGTCCGTGCTAGTGAATTCACCAGCGTGTCGTGCTCCACTACCTTTCCCCGCAGGAAACTCCGTTTGTGCAACGGGATGCGCATCTGGGGCACATCAACCGACGCAATTTTTCGCACGCTACGGAGCTCCAGCACAGATCCGAGCAGAAGGCCTGCGGGCAGGATGTACGCTTCTACGGTGAGGTCCCCCGCAAGGTGGTCCACTAGGCCCCAATGCCTTCCGAGGACTGTGCCAACAGCCTCACGGTTCAGACCGGTTTCGTCGTACAGTTCTGCGGCGTGACGTGCCCATACTGTGAGGTCGGTTTGCGTGTTTGGGCCGAAATTGCGGAGCAAATAGGCGTAGTATTCGTCTGCAGCCTGCACGGGTGAGAGCGAGTCCTCGACGAAGATCTGCGCCTTGTCGCGCCAGATTGGGCGGGCGCTGAACCACTCGAAGTTTCGCCCCGCGTAGAAGAGGCCGCGAATTTCGTAGGCCTCCTGCTCCAGCCAGCCGATCGACGGTTCTGCTGCGCCGTCGCCATAGGTGTCCTCTAGATACTCTTCGAATTGGGCCTCGAATCCGTTTGGATCGAGGTTGCCAGGGTTAGGATCGACCCAGTCGCCGTCGTCGGCTTGAAGAGTCTGCGGATCTTCGGCGGTGGACGTTGGCGCCAAAAGGCCGGAGAACCCGTCGTAGGGCGTTTCGTCAGTCAGCAGGAGTAGCGGCGCATCGCCGAAGTCAACGACAATTTCTTCGCTGACTGGAATGGTGAGCCTAATGAGCTCGAGATCCCGAGACTCGGATAAATCGCCTTCGGGATGCGGCCCGTCTGCGCCGGTTGAGAGCACAGTCCCGTCGGGAGAAAGTGTGCCCGCCAAAGCCTCGCCCAACGCGCTTGTACCGTTGGTATATGTTGGCCGGAGCCTGAGGCCGATGAGGCTTACTTGCGCACCTTCCGACTTTGCGAGCAACACCCGAGGGAGAGCGGTGCATCGGACGGTGTCTGTGGCGACAGTGTCTTCAAGAATCAGTTCGACCTGGATTGTGAGATCGCCGAGTTCCTGGCTTGGTCGCAATGCTTCGATGAAGAGTGTGTGCGTTGTGGACGAACCCATCGAGTCAAGGTTGATGACCGTGCCAGATGGGATGAAGTCGCCCCCGTCGATAACATTCCGTGGATCGCGAGCGCTATCTGCCGGCGCAGTCCAGAGCCTAAGGTAACCTCCGGGCGCGGAATAGAAAGGAGCGCCGTTGCCGTTCGCCACTGTGGTCATCTGTGAAGGCGCCGATGCAGAGTATGTAAAGCGAATGGAGGCGCCTTCGAGGGGAGCACTGTGCGCAGCGAGAATTAACGGCATGAACGGCTGACTCGCGATATGATCTCCATCAGGAGAGGTCAGCAATCCATCGGCATAGTCCGGAACATCGTCTCCATCGAGGTCGCCTGTGTTCACGAGTATGAGTTTGCCGGGCGAGTCGCGGGTAGGCGGCGCATCTTCAAGGCCGTCTTCGGCGGCGTTTCGGCTGGGCATGCCGAAACCAGCGTCGTTGTCGCTGTCGATGTCGAGATCGATAAGCAGTGCATTGATGTTGACCTCGTTCGTCAGGTTCACCTCATACTCAACAAACTCCTGCGACCCCGGCACCTGCCAGTCCGCCTTCGCGTTGAGCGTGTAGGTGACCGACTGATCCCCGAGCGTCACCGACGGCTCGAGCGCCTCGACATAGAGCGTGAGGTCTTCGGTGAGGGCGTGCGTGATCCAGGCGTCGGGGACGACGATGTAGTCCTCGCCGGCGATCGTCCGGAGGATCGGGTTGCCGGGGGGGCCGTCTGCGCCGTCGAGTTCATCGTGCAGGTAGAGGTCGCTCTTGCGGTACCACACGCGCACGCCGACGGTGTCGAGGCGCCAGCGGATCGTGCCGTGCTTGAAGCGGCCGTTGCCGATGTGCTCGGGCGGCCCGATGGTCAGGGGGACGAGGTCGTCGTCCATCTCGGACATCACAAAGTCCTCGAAGTCGAAGACTTCGGGATCTGCTTCGGTGCCCGCCTCCGCGTCCTCGTTGTCGTTGTTGACGAGGACGATGTGGAAGGGGGGCTGGTCAGCCTCGGGGTGCGGGATCGCCGGGGCGTCGAGGGCGATCGGCAACTCGGTGACGATGTAGCTGTTCTGGCAGGTGCAGCCGGTGGAGACGATCTTCTCGCCGACCTCACCGAAGACGATCTCGGCGATGGTGAGATCCGCGTTCAGCGGCGTCGCCGTGCCGCCCTGGACCTGCCAGTTGGCGACGCAGGTGTCTGGGGTGTGGGGCTGGTTGAAGATGTAGGAGGCGCCGCGGTCGACGATGCGGAGCGCGCCGGGCGCCGGGCCGAAGAGGCCGTCGCAGCTCCCGCCACCGGAGCCGCTGGTTCCGCCTGCGCTGCCATCCCAGCCGCCGCCTGTGTTCGTGCTGCCGCCGCCGCCGGATCCGCCGCCCCCGCCGCTGCCGCCCCCTTCGCCGGATCCGTCGGGATCATCGCCGGTTCCGGTGTCGGTGGGATTGACGCCGTCACCGCCGCCGAAGTAGTCGGCGCATTCCTCCGGGTGCGCGATGTAGTACCAGATCCACATGCACGGGTGCTGGAAACTTCCAGCGGCGATGAGATCGCCGATCGGCTCGATCACTTCGCCGTAGTCGCGGAGAACGAGGTCGACATCGGACTCATCGACGATCGCGTCGCCGTTGATGTCCTCGAGCGTGCCGGTCGGTGCGATGGCGCCGACGCTCAGCAGGACGCGCGTGAGGTCGGCGTCGGTGACGGCGTTGTCGCCGTCGAGATCGCCGGCGTAGCGCGCGATGGGGGCGTCCGGGGTTTCGTCGACGGAAACGAGGTCGCCGGTGGCGCCGTCGAAGGTCCAGCGCCGGGCGCGGGTGTTGCCGGCGGGGTCGAGGAAGAGCGACGCGACGAGGTGCTCGCGCACGCCGTCGCCGGTCTCGTCGCGCCCCAGCGCCGTCGCGGCGCCGAAGCCCTCCGGCCTGCTGCCTTCGAGCGTGCGGATGACGGCGCCATCGACGCCGCTGAGCAGGTACGCCAGGCCATCGCCGGGGGCGCCGACGAGCACATCCGCGGCGCCGTCGGCGTTGGCGTCCGGGACCATCTTCAGCCCGGCGCCGAGCAATGAGCAGTCGTCAGCGCCGTCGAGCACCAGCGTCGCTAGCGCGGGCTCGATCAGGACCGGCTCGGTGGCGCCCGGCGCGGGGAGTAGATCGGCGTGGTCGAACCACCACACGCTTCCGGCGCTCGGGGCGACGCTCTGTGCGAAGGGCGCGCCGACGACGAGTCGCTGCCCCGCGGGTGTGTCGATGAGCGTCGCGCGCGAGCCGAACATGCCCTCCTCGGGCAGCACCGGGATGTGCGCGAGGATGTCGCCGGCGTCGTTGACGATGCGGAACTCGTCGTCGATCAGCGTCAGATGCAGCTGCGGCTCGCCGGGAGGCGGGAGCGGATCGGTCGCCTCCATCGCCCGCGGCGCCTGCTGGAGCGCGCGGTTGCGTGCGATCGTCGTGTGGAACACCATCCCCGCCGCGGCGCACACGCACGGGCCGAGCGCCGTCAAAGCGAATCGCCTCCGCATCGTCAGTCCTCCGTCGGCCGGCAGCGGCCGGGAGCGACCTTGCCCAGATGCGGCGAGCGATGCAATGGGCTTCCATTGATTTTGCGCTCAGGTGCGTCAAATCCACCTACGGAGGTGGTTTGACGACCACAGAAGTCCAGTTGTTCCTGATCGCAACATATGAGTTTGTCATCAGGTGAACACACACGGATGTTTGTCGTCGGCGCACTGTGTCCCGACGACCAACCACGATGCTGTGTCGCGATCCACCACCTTGCGCGGTCCGTGTCAGGCGCGTTGGTCCGGCTCTCGCCGAGACCCACGAATCCTGTCGCAGGCGCTCGCTCGACGCGACGGGGAGCCCGTTGAGGTTGACACCGGCGGTTTCGTCAGCGCCTCTCGCTGCCGCTGACGGGGGGTCGTCACCCACTCGGGCGACCGACCGACGCCGCGCATGCGCTGCGATACGCTTGGCGGATGCCCGCACCCATCACGCGCACGTTCCTCGGGTGGCGCGAGCCGGCGCTCGTCGGCGCGTCGCGATGGCTGCTCGACAGCGCGCCCCATGGCGATCTGCACGGGTGCGTGGTGGTGACGCCGGGCGCGCGTGCGCGTCGGATGCTCATCGGCGCGCTGGTCGAGGAGGCCGAGTCACGCGCGATCGCGCTCACGCCGCCGCTGGTGGTCACGCCGGGTGAGATTCCCGGCGCGCTGCTCGGCCCGCCGGGGACGCCGGCGAGCCGCACCGCGCGCCGCCTGGCGTGGGTCGGAGCGCTGCGGGCGACTGAGGCCGATGCGCTTGCGCCGGCGCTCCCGGCGCCGCCTGCGCAGGATGACTTCGCCGGCTGGTCGCGCATCGCGGGGACGTTCGAGCGGACCTCCGATGAACTGGCCGGCGAGGGATTGCGCTTCGAGGATGTGCCCGGCAGGGCGGGGCCGGGGCTGCCGGTGGAGGAGGCCGAGCGCTGGCGCGCGCTCGGCGCGGTGCAGCGTGGGGCAGCGTCGATCCTGGCCGATAGGGGGCTCGTCGACGAGGCGCTCGCCGCGCTGGACCAGTCGGTCGGAGATGGGACTGTGCGCGCGGGCGTTCGCGAGGTCGTCCTGCTCGCCGTGCCCGAACTGAACAAGGTCGAGCGTCTGGCGATTCAGCGCGCCGCGGCGCCGGTGACGGCGTTGATCTTCGCCCCCGCGTCGCTTGCCGATCGGTTCGACGACTTTGGCTGCGTGCGCGCCGAGGCGTGGGGCGCGGCGCCGGTTGATCTTGACGATGCGCGCGTCCAGTTTGTCGACACGCCGCACGACCAGGCCGAGGCGGCCCTCGCGCACCTGGCCGCCGCGGCGGAACCCGTCGATGCCGGTGCGGTCGTCATCGGCGTCGCCGATCCCGAGGTGTTTGCGCGTCTGCGCCGGCGCGCGCAGATCGCCGCCGGCGTTGCAGTGCGCTCACCCGTCGGCGAACCGGCGACGCGCACGCTGCCCGGGCGCCTGCTGACCCTCCTCGGGGCGCATCTGCGCGAGCCGGGGTTCGAGTCCCTCTGCGCACTGGCGCGTCACCCGGATGTCGAGGTGGCGCTGCGCGCCCGGTCGGCCGAAGCCGGCCATCGCGACGATGGCGAGTGGTGGCTGGCGCGTCTTGATGCGGCTCGCCGGGAGCACGTGCTGCTGCAGGGCGATGCGCCGCCGCGTGGCTTGCATCCGCGCCTCCGCGAAGCGGTCACGTTCGTCTCCGGCGGCGTGGCGGACCTGCTGGGCGACGCGTTCGCGCGAGGTGCACGGACACAAGCGCTCGACGCATGGGCGGATGCGCTGGGGTCGGCGCTCGGCGCGGTGTATGCCGGGGTCTCGTTGCGGCCCGATGTCGATGCGGACCGCGCATCGATCGAAGCGCTCGAAGCGATCCGTGGGGGTCTGGATGAACTGGCCGAAGCCGCGTCCGGCGATGCGCCTGATCTGGCGGGCTGGCAGGCGGTGGACCTGCTCCTCGAGCGTGTGGAAGCGACGCCGATTCCCGAGGCGGCCCGTCGGGACGCGATCGAGACGCTCGGCTGGCTCGAACTGGCCCTGGATCCGGCGCCGGTGTGTGTTGTCGTCGGGCTCGCCGATTCCTGCGTGCCGGGGTCGATCACGCACGATGCGCTCCTGCCCGACTCCCTTCGCGAGCGCCTCGGCCTGCGCACGAACCGGATGCGCCTGGCGCGCGACGCGTTTCTGCTCAGCGCGATCGATGCGTCGCGCGACGCGGTGTACTTCGCCACCCGGCGCGGGGAGGAAGGCGACCCGCGCACGCCGAGCCGGCTGCTATTCCGCTGCACGGGAGAGACGCTCGCCCGGCGCGTCCGGCGGTTTGCGCGCCCGGAGCTCGACGCCCGAGTGCACAGCCGACTCGCCGCTCGTCTGACGCCCGGCGGACGCGACCGATTCGCGCCGACGCTCGTCATCGGCGCGGGCTACACGCCCCCGGACGCGATGTCGGTGACGGAGTTCGGCGCGTACCTTCGCTCGCCGATGGGCTGGTACCTGGAGCGCCGCCTGCGCCGGCGCGAGCACGAGGCGCCGCGCGAGCTGAGCCCGATGCTCTTCGGGAGCTTAGCGCACGCAGCGCTCGAGTCCTTCGGGAACGACGCGGCAGATCGGAAGAGCACA